>URRK01000088.1 GCA_900550315.1 uncultured Oscillospiraceae bacterium
GTTAGGGCCGAAAGCGTTATGTTAACCCCTACAATGTTTTGAAAAAAGTACGGTACGCCGAAAAACACAAAAAAGGCCAAAACAATCATAGGTACGCCGCGAACAATATCTACAAAAATTTGCGCAATAATGTTGCACACGCGGCTTTTTACAACGCTTAACATACCAAACAGCAAGCCTAAAATGCAAGCAAAAAGCAAGCCGCACAGTGCCAAAAGCAGGGTTTGACCCATTGCGCGCAGCAGCAGGTGCCCGTACTCGGTAATAATTCTAACCATTGGCTGCTCCTTTCACAACAAAACGGAACACCGCGTTACGGTGTTCCGTAAAAATATTTTAACAAACCGTAAAAGCCTAACGCTTAGCCAAGGTATTTCTTTAAAATTTCGTCGTACTTACCGTTGGCTTTAATGTTTTTTAAGCCCTTGTTAAACAGGTCTAAAAATTCTTGACGGTCGGCTTTGTGAATAGCCAGGCCGTAAGGGGAACCGGCGTTTTCGGTGCCCTCTACAATTTTAAGGCCTAAATTGGCGTTATCTTTAATGGTGGCGGCCATAATCGGTGTGTCCTCAAAGCAGGCAACGGCCTGTTTGCCGGTTACAGCCTGATACATGGTTGGGGAATCTTTAAAATAGTTAATTTTAAAGCCGTATTTATCTTTTAAGCTTTCAGCATAGCTTGCGCCCTCAGTGCCGGTTTTAACCGCAACGGTTTTGCCCTTTAGGCTGTCAAACCCGGTAATGTCAGAATCCTTTGCTACGGTCATGCTCTGGGTGGCGGTGTAATAACCGTCCGAGAAAATCCAACCCTCGTTCTTGCGCTTTTCGGTAATCGAGGCACCGGCAATCATGGCGTCGGCCTGGCCGGCCTGGCAAGCGGCAATAGAGGCGTCCCAGCCTAAGCTTTTCAGCTCATATTTAAAGCCCTGGTCTTCAGCAATGGCTTTTAAAATGTCAACATCAATACCAACAAAGGCGCCAGTGCTGTCGGTGTATTCAAAGGGTTTAAAGGTGGTGTCGGTGGCAACTACCCAAACCTTAGCGTCGGTTTTGCCGGAAGCTTCGGAAGTTGTTTTTTCGCTGCCGCAGCCCGCAAAGCTAAGCGCTGCTAAAACCGCTGCCAAACCAACGCACGCGGTACGAATAAGTTTTTTCATAAAAATTCCTCCTAAATTAATATTCTCTATTGTACCATATTTTTGTGAAGTTGTAAAGTTTAAATGTAAGGTTTCTAACAAAATTTACTTAACTTTTTAAAGCTTTAACGCGTTTTTACCAAATCAACCGCCTCTAAATAATAAATCGGCAGCTGCTGCGCCAAAAACCGCGCCTCGTATTCTGTTACAATGTTCCCCTTGGGGTTGGTGGCGTGGTAATTCAGCGAAACGGCCTTTAGCGCATACCCGTTTTGCGAAAATTGCAGCAGCGAATACTCAAACAGCTGGGCGTTATCGGTTTTTTGAAAAATAACGGCCCCAGGCGTTAAAAGCTCACGGTAAATTTTTAAAAAGCGCGGGGCGGTAAGGCGGTGATCGGCGTAGCTGTTTTTTTGAAAAGGGGTAGAAAAATTTAAGTACAGCGCCGTTACTTTACCGGCCGGCAGCAGCCGACCCAAATACTCGGCCGCGCAGCACAAATATTTTAAATTGCCAATTTTTTGCGCCTTGGTTTTTTCGCAGGCCTCTACCAGCACATTGCGGCATTTTTCAACCCCTAATACATTAACCTTAGGGTTTTGGCGGGCAAATTCGCGGGCAAAATGCCCACGCCCGCTGCCAATTTCCAGCACCAGCGGCGCGGCGCGGCCAAACAGAGCGTTTAAATCTACCGGTTCGGTAGCGTCCGGCAGGTCGTAGTGCAATTGCTCACAGCGCGGGACCAAAAAAATGTCGCCGCAGGCGGCCAGTCGTTCGTCCAAATTCTTTTTACAGCGCATCCTCATGCCGGTTTCATCCTTTAATCCTGCCCTTTTGCCGTGGCAATTAATCCTTCGTTATTTGTGGCAATTAGCCCGGCGTATTTAAAATCGTCCGGCTCTTTGCGAATGTAGTAATCAATGTACGCCATAACCATTTCGGCCGTTAAGCGGTAGCCGGTTGGGGTTAGATGCCCGTTTAAGTAAAACACGCGGCGAAACGCTTCGTCATACGGCGGGGCAAAGGTTCTAAAATCCAGCACATAAGTATCTTTGTTCTGTGCCGCCAGATCCCGCAGCAATGCAGCGTGCTCATTATAAAGCCGCTCACCCTCGTCACTTTCGTTTTCCTTTTTAGGGCAGGTTATTAAAAAGAACTTAGCAAAGGGCGAAATTTGGCGGTATTTAGCTAAAATTTTGGTGTAATAGCCCGTAAAGCTGTTGGCGCAGGGGGCGTTAGGGTCGGTTACAATATCTTGCTTGGTGCCAAAGGCTAGGTCGCCATTTTTCATAGCGCTAACATCATTTACACCCAGCGCAAAAATATAGGCCTGGGCCTTTTTAGCCGGGTCAAAAAAACCGTTTTCATCGGCGTAGGAATTTAGGTACCATTTGGCCGACATTCCCCCGCGGGAAAAGTTGTAGACCTTGCTGCCCAGCGTTCGGGCCATAAACTGCCCCCAGGAGTATTCGTACTGGTCAAAGTAATAATACCCCTCCTCCTGCGGCTTTTTAATTTGAAATTCGCCGGAAGAAAGGCTATCCCCCACGCAGGCAATGGTGCGGAAAATTGCCGCAAAACCCCCGTTTTGTGGAATACGGTCCAGCGGCTTTTCGCCCGCGTTAAAGTAATAATCTTGCAGGTTCATGTTTTATCCCTCCAAAAAATAGACAAAAATAAGCAATATAAGAGAAAAAGCCGTTAAAACGGCGCTCAACCAATAAAATCGGCGCCCAACCCCAAGCGCCAAACGCCGTAAGGGTTTTGCGCGGCGCTGCTCTTTGCAACGAACGCCAGGCGCCCAAAACGCCAAATGCCACGCCCTAAAGCCACAGTGCTTTTGCCTTTGGGCGTTTAGTTCAATGTAAGCTTTAAAATTCATTAAGCCTTGCCGGCAAAGCTGTTAGCCGGTTGTTTTTCGGCCTCGGCAGCCCGCCGCTCGGCCCCGGCGGCAAGGTTTAAAAACTGCGGCTTGCGGCTGTGGCTAAAATCCTGCCCTAAGGGCAAAATTTTGTTAAACACGCAGGTGTGCTTGGGGGTCACGGTGCGGTCCTCGTGCATACTGCCAAAATACCAATGCTTAAAGCTGCAGTAGCTTTCAATTTCCCCTAAAAAGCCGTTTAATTTGTCTACATGGTCCGGCTGGCCGTTGCGCAGCAGCATGGCGCTTTTAACCAGCGCGGGCGGCTCGTGGGTCAAAATGTAATCTACCTTGCCGCCAAGTTCATCCAGCGTTTCGGCGCAGTGCGCCAGCTCTGCCGGCGAGGGCAGCTCGTTTTTAAACCAGCTTCCCTGCTCAATGCGAATGTCTTTATCCGGGCTTTCGCCGCCGCCGCAAACAAAAAGCGTTTGCCCCTCTAAGTTAAAAACCTCGCCCCGCATTAGGTGAAACAAATTGCCGCTAATGCGGTGCACACGGCCGCCCTTCCAAACCGTTTGGCGGTAGCTCTCCAATAAATCAAAATTTTCGTGCGCGCCGTCTAAAAAACAAACGGTAAACTTGCGGGAGCCTAAATATTTTAAAATGCTTTTTTCCAGCGGCGTGTTTTTCCAAACAAAGCCAAAATCGCCGCAAACAATTAAAATGTCGCCGGCCTTTAGCTTGCGCCACTGGCTGTCGTACAAGCGGGATTCGTCGCCATGCATATCCCCGGTAATGTAAACCATGCCCGTTCTCCTGTTTAAAATAATTTGTTTGCCTGCACAGCCAAAGCAAAAAGGGTAAAAAACAAAATTCCTCTTTACCTTAGCGGCAAAATGTATTATAATAGAATGTACTGTTTAAAAAACGAAAAACCTTGCTTTATTTTCTCATTATATTACATTATGGGGGAAAAATCAATATGCCTAAAAAAATAATCGCCGGCTTTTGCTGCGCCGTTGTGCTGCTTTGCAGCTGCTTTACCGCCGCCGCGTACGAGCCGGATACCTTTACCGTGCGCGCCGAGGGCTGCGTTTTAGCCAGTTTAGATACCGGCGAGCTTTTGTACCAAAAAAACGAGAATAAAAGGCTTTACCCCGCCTCGCTAACAAAAATTATGACGGCCACGGTGGTGCTGGATACCGCCAACGATTTAAACGAGGTTGTTACCGCCGGCGAAAGCGCCATTGCCATTTTGCAGGGCACCGATTCCTCCACCATGGGGCTGCAGGCGGGCGAGCAGCTTTCGGTTTTAAATTTGCTTTACACCCTGCTGGTTCACTCGGCGAACGACGCTGCCAACATTTTAGCCGAGCGCTTTGGCAACGGCAGCATTGCGGAATTTGTTGAAAAAATGAACCAAAAAGCGGCCGAGCTTGGTATGCAAAACACCCACTATGTTAACGCGCACGGCCTGCACGATGAAAACCACTACACCACCCCGTACGATATGTACCTGCTAACGCGCTACGCCCTAAAGAACGAGACCTTTAAAAAAATTGTTGAAACGGTTCGCTACACCCTTCCGGCCACCAACAAGCACGGGCAGCGCATTTTGGCAACCACCAACTTTTTGCAGGACGCCAACTCGGTAACGCCCGAATATTTTTATAAGTACGCCGGCGGCGTTAAAACCGGCTACACCGACGAAGCCGGCCGCTGCCTGGTTTCTACCGCCACCAAAAACGGCGAAACCTACCTTTGCGTGCTAATGAAATCTCCGGTTACCAACGAAAAAGGAGTAAAGGTGCGGTACGAATTTCCCGACAGTAAAAATCTTTACGAATGGGCCTTTAAAAATTTTGAATACCGCCAAATTTACGATACTTCCACCCCGGTTGGGGAATGTCCCGTAGCCCTTTCGGCCGAAAATGACCATGTAGCCGTTTTGCTGGCCGAAAGCGTGAACGCCACCTTGCCCAAAAACGCCGATAATTCTACCGTAGAGGTAGAGCTGCATTTTAACGAGGGCGGCGTGCAGGCGCCGGTTGCCAAGGGGCAAAAGCTTGGCACTGCCACGGTAAAGTACGCCGGGCAGGAGCTTGCCACGGTGGATGTTGTTGCCATGAATGAGGTGCAGCGCAGCACCATGCTATACATTATACAGGTGCTAACCGATTTTTTACATTCCCCTACCTTAAAGCTGATCTTAACCGTTTTAGCCGTGTTTATTATTTTGCTGGTGGCCTACTGCCTGTGGCTGAACCGGCACCGCAAAAAGCGCCGCAGACGGCGCAGGTAACGCCTTTAGGTTTTAATTTTAACGAAACAGCCAAGCGCATTTTAAAGGAGCATTATTTTTATGAACATTGCAGTAGCACAATCCGGTGGCCCTACCTGTGCCATTAACGCCTCCCTTTTAGGGGTTATAAAGCAGGCGTTAAAATACCCCCAAATTAAAACGATTTACGGCTCGGTAAACGGCATTGAGGGCATTATTAACAACCATTTGGTAGATTTAAAAAACGCCATTCGCACCAATGAGGATATGGAGCTGCTGCGCCAGACCCCCTCTACCGTTTTAGGCTCCTGCCGCTACAAGCTGCCAGAGCCCAAAGCCGACCCGGCCGTGTACGAAAAAATTTTACAGTGCTTTATTCAGCGCGGTATTAAAATGTTTTTTTACATTGGCGGAAACGACTCTATGGACACCGTTCACAAGCTTTCGCTTTACTGCAAAGAGCATTTGGTAGATGTTAAAATTATTGGTATTCCCAAAACCATTGACAACGATTTAATGGAGACCGACCACACCCCCGGCTTTGGCTCGGCCGCAAAGTATGTTGCTACCTCTATTCAAGAAATAGTGCGCGACAGCTCGGTTTACAGCGTACAATCGGTAACGATTATTGAGGTTATGGGCCGCAGTGCCGGCTGGCTTGCGGCCTCCTCCTGCACACTGCGGGTAAACGGCGAAACCGCCCCACACCTTATTTACCTGCCGGAGGCCACTTTTTGCCTAAAAAACTTTTTAACCGATGTAAAAAAAATGCTGGGGCGGTACAAAGCCGTTGTGGTAGTAGTTTCCGAAGGGGTTGAGGTAGACGAAATCGACGGCGGCGACTACCGCTCCGGCAAGGTAGATAATTTTGGCCACCAGTACCTTTCGGGCGTTGGCAAGGTGCTGGAAAACAAAGTGCGGGAGGAATTTGGCTGCAAGGTGCGCTCTATTGAGCTGAATGTTATGCAGCGCTGCTCCTCCCACATCAGCTCCCGCACCGATATTGACGAGGCCGAGGCCATTGGCGCCGAGGCGGTTCGTTACGCCGTAACCGGCGGCGAAAGCGGAAAAATGATGCGGTTTCACCGCACGCTGGATATGCCCTACACCGTTATTATTGAGCCGGTTGACGCCGCTTTGGTTGCAAACCGGGAGCGCTTTTTCCCAACCAAGTGGATCAATCCAGAGCAGAATAATGTATTAGACGCCGCCCTGCCTTACTTTTTGCCGCTTATTCAAGGCGAGCAGGTTATTCAAATTCGAAACGGGCTTCCTATTCATTACAAAGTTGGCAATATTTTAGATTAAACCCGCTGCCGGGACTTTTAACATTTTAAGATCGGCGCCTTTGGGCTGTTTGGAACATAGGCGCCGCTTAAAACCGGTAAAAAACTGCTGCAACGCGGCACACAAAATTGGGACAATCACCACACTGTTAAAAAAATTACAAAAAAATTCAGTTCCTTAAAATTTTTTCTTGACTTTCGGCCTTAATTGTGTTATATTATTAAGGCACTCAATTTTGCTGGTGTAGCTCAGTTGGTAGAGCAGCTGATTTGTAATCAGCAGGTCGGGGGTT
>URRK01000089.1 GCA_900550315.1 uncultured Oscillospiraceae bacterium
CCGGTACTTGCTTGCGGTTGGGGGCGCAGCAAAGCCGCTTTAGCTGCGGGCAACCCGCCGGCAAGCGTTAAAAATAATTCGGAAAAGGTTAAAAACAGCCCGGCAAGGGTAAAAAACAATTTAGTTCAAAATTCGTTAAGAAAAAGGGGAATAAAAATGCAGCGAATTTATCTCATAACCCTGGCCAAGCTGCGGGAGGATTATTTACGCGCAGCGGCCGCCGAATACGAAAAGCGGCTTGGCGGCTACTGCCAATTTCAAACCCTAATATTGGAGTCGGCCCGTCTGCCGGAGCGCCCTGCTCTGGCCGAAATTCAACGCGCGCTGGAGCGGGAGGGCGAGCAGATCCTGCAAAAAATTCCCCACGGCTGCTTTAAAGTGGCCTTGTGCGTAGAGGGCAAAGCCCTTACCAGCGAGCAGCTGGCCCAAAAGCTTTTTGAAAACGCCAGCTTTGGCAGCGGGCAAATGGCCTTTATTATTGGCAGCTCTTACGGCCTTTCGCCCGCGGTAAAAAAGGCCTGCGAGCTAAAGCTTTCGCTTTCGGCAATGACCTTTCCGCACCGTTTGGCGCATATTATGCTGTTAGAGCAGCTGTACCGCGGCTACACCATTTTAGCCGGCAGCGGTTATCATAAATAATCCCTTTTGGGGCATAAACCCTGTTTTTTTGCCAAAAATAGAAAAAAACAGGGCCTTTTTACGCTTATTTTAAAAAAACGCTTGACAAACCGGTTGCTGGCGTGTAAAATTGGTATTTGTTTGGGGCTGTCTGTTGTACGGCCTTGTTGTTGTCTGGTATGTTTACCCGGCTGCCTTTGGGCAACGGGGTTAAATATAAATTTTATTTTGGAGGTGTAATATGCCAACCTTTAACCAGCTGGTTCGCAGCGGAAGAGAAACTGCCGTTAAAAAGGCAAAAGCTCCTGCTTTGTTAAAGGGCTACAACTCTATGAAGAGTCAGCCTACAGATCAGGATTCTCCGCAAAAGCGTGGTGTTTGTACCGCGGTTAAAACTTCTACCCCGAAGAAGCCGAACTCTGCCCTTCGTAAAATTGCCAGGGTGCGTCTTTCCAACGGTATCGAAGTTTCTGCTTACATTCCCGGTGTCGGCCACAATTTGCAGGAGCACAGCGTTGTTTTAATCCGTGGCGGTCGTGTTAGGGATCTACCTGGTGTTCGTTACCACATTGTTCGCGGTACCTTAGACGCACAGGGCGTTGCCAATCGTATGCAATCGCGTTCCAAATACGGCGCAAAACGGCCGAAAGCAGCCGCAAAGTAATTTTTTCGCAGCATTATTAACAGACTAACTCTCTGCTGCAAGTACTAAAGCAGCGTGTAATAATATATTACGCCTTGCTTGGTGCCACGGGATGTTTGTCACTCGAGTACCTAAGATATCATTAAATGTGAAGGAGGGAAGTGAAGTGCCAAGAAGAGGCTTTATTGCAAAACGCGATGTTTTGCCGGATCCGCTTTACAACTCTAAAATTGTAACCCGTCTTATCAACAATGTAATGTATGACGGTAAGAAGGGCGTAGCCCAGAAAATTGTTTATGGTGCTTTCGATATTATTTCCGAAAAAACAGGAAAAGACCCGTTGGAGGTTTTTGACCAGGCTATGGAAAACATTATGCCGCAGTTAGAGGTCAAAGCCGTTCGTAAGGGCGGTGCCACCTATCAGGTACCTTTTGAAGTTCGTCCGGAAAGAAAGCAAACCCTGGGTCTGCGTTGGCTCACCAATTACAGCCGCGCCCGTTCCGAAGCTACTATGAAGGAACGCCTGGCCGGAGAGATCATGGATGCCGTTAATCAAATGGGTGCCGCTTACAAAAAGCGCGAAGACACCCACAAGATGGCCGAAGCCAACAGGGCATTCGCTCACTACAGATGGTAATTGCGCACTGCGCGCCATCTGCCGCGGGCTAACCCGCGGTTTAATTGTACAAGTTATTTCAAGGGCACCCGCCGCGGTGCCAATGTAGGAGGAAAATATGCCAAGAAAGGTTTCTCTTGAAAAAACAAGAAATATTGGCATTATGGCCCACATAGACGCAGGTAAAACTACCACCACCGAGCGTATTTTGTTCTACACCGGTATTAACCACAAGATCGGTGAAACGCACGACGGTACTGCAACTATGGACTGGATGGAGCAGGAGCAGGAGCGTGGTATTACCATTACCTCTGCCGCTACCACCTGTTTTTGGAAGGGCCATCGTATCAATATTATTGACACCCCCGGCCACGTTGACTTTACCGTAGAGGTACAGCGCTCTTTGCGCGTATTAGACGGTTCTGTTACGGTTCTTTGCGCCAAGGGCGGTGTTGAGCCTCAGTCCGAAACCGTTTGGAGACAGGCCGACGAATACCATGTTCCGCGTATGATCTACGTAAACAAAATGGATATTATGGGCGCTGATTTCTACCATGTTTTGGATATGATCAAAGAGCGTTTCCAATGCAATGCCGTACCGATCCAATTGCCGATCGGCAGTGAAGATACCTTCAAGGGCATTGTAGACCTTATCAACAACGACGCCGAGGTTTATTACGACGATCTGGGTAAAGATGTTCGCCGCGAAGAAATCCCGGAGGATTTAAAAGAGCTGGCCGCTAAGTACCGCTCCGATTTAATTGAGCACGTTGTTGAGCAGGATGATGACCTGATGATGGCCTACCTGGAGGACGGCAAAGAGCCTTCTGTGGAGGAAATTAAAAAGGTTATCCGTAAATCCACCATTGCCGGCACCATGGTGCCGATTACCTGCGGTACCTCTTACCGCAATAAGGGTGTTCAGCCGCTGTTGGATGCCATTGTAGACTTTATGCCGGCCCCGACCGACATTGAATCTATTAAAGGCGTTAACCCCGACACCGACGAGCCCGAGGTTCGCCACTCTTCCGACGATGAGCCGTTTGCAGCTTTAGCTTTTAAAATTGCAACCGACCCGTTTGTTGGTAAGATCTGCTTCTTCCGTGTATATTCCGGCACCATTGACGCCGGCGCCGGCGTTTACAACTCGGTGAAGGATACCAAAGAGCGCATGGGCCGTATTCTGCAAATGCATTCCAACCACCGCGAGGATATTGAAACCTGCTACGCCGGTGACATTGCCGCTGCCGTAGGTTTGAAAAATACCACCACCGGTGATACGCTTTGCGATGAAAAGCACCCTATTATTTTAGAGTCTATGAACTTCCCGGATCCGGTTATTCGCGTTGCTATTGAGCCAAAAACCAAAGCCGGGCAGGAAAAAATGGGCATTGCTTTGGCAAAGCTGTCTGAGGAAGATCCTACCTTCCGCTGCTACACCGATGAGGAAACCGGCCAGACCATCATCGCCGGTATGGGCGAGCTGCATTTGGAAATTATTGTTGACCGTTTGCTGCGCGAATTTAAAGTAGAGGCAAATGTTGGTAAGCCGCAGGTAGCCTATAAGGAGACCATTCGCTCCACTGCCGATGTGGATGAAAAATACGCTCGTCAGTCCGGTGGTAAGGGCCAGTACGGTCACGTTAAGATCCGTGTTTCCCCGAACGAGACCGGCAAGGGCTACGAGTTTATTAACAGCATTGTCGGCGGTGCTATTCCTAAGGAATACATCCCCGCGGTAGACGCCGGTATTCAAGGCGCTATGCAGTCTGGTGTACTTGCCGGCTACAATGTGGTAGATGTTAAAGTGGAGCTGTACGACGGTTCTTACCACGAGGTTGACTCTTCCGAAATGGCGTTTAAAATTGCCGGCTCCATGGCCTTTAAGGCCGCCTGCCGCAAAGCAGACCCCGTTATTTTAGAGCCTATTATGAAAGTTACGGTTATTGTACCGGAGGAATATATGGGCGATGTTATCGGCGATCTGAACTCCCGCCGCGGCGAGATTCAAGGCTTTGAGGACAGAACCGGCGCCAAACAGATTAATGCCCGCGTTCCGCTGGGCGATATGTTCGGCTACGCTACTGACCTGCGCTCTAAAACACAGGGTCGTGGCCAGTACGTTATGGAACCCGACGGCTACAAAGAGGTTCCGAAGAGCATTTCTGAGAAAATTATTTCGGCTCGGACAAAGAACGACTAATTTTACTCTTGCAATTTGCTATGATATTTGATAGAATAGGATTGTAATTTATTACGACCTATTAATCGTTAAAATTAAGGAGGAAATACCAATGGCAAAAGAAAAATTTGAACGCACTAAACCGCACGTTAACATTGGTACCATCGGTCACGTAGACCATGGTAAAACCACTCTTACCGCTGCAATCACCAAGGTTTTGGCAATGAAGGGTCAGGCCCAGTTTGAGGACTACTCTATGATCGACAAAGCTCCGGAAGAGAGAGAGCGCGGTATCACCATCAACACCGCTCACGTTGAGTACGAGACCGACAAGCGCCACTATGCCCACGTTGACTGCCCCGGCCACGCCGACTATGTTAAGAACATGATCACCGGTGCTGCTCAGATGGACGGTGCAATTTTGGTTATTGCCGCTACCGATGGCCCTATGGCCCAAACCAAAGAGCACTTACTGCTTGCCCGTCAGGTAGGCGTGCCCTACATTGTAGTATTCATGAACAAGTGCGACCAGGTAGACGATCCGGAACTGCTTGAATTAGTAGAGATGGAAATTCGCGAGACCTTGGACAAGTACGAGTTCCCGGGCGACGACACCCCGATCATTAAGGGTTCTGCCTTACAGGCTTTGGAGTCTGACTCTAAGGACATTAACGCTCCTGAGTATGCTCCGATCATTGAATTAATGAACGCTGTTGACGATTACATTCCTACTCCGGACCGTAAAGCCGACCAGCCGTTCCTAATGCCTGTTGAAGATGTATTCACCATTACCGGCCGTGGTACTGTTGCTACCGGTAGAGTTGAGCGTGGTCAGTTAAGAACTTCTGAGGAAGTTGAGATCATCGGCTTAACCGAGGAGCGCAAAAAGACCGTTGTTACCGGTATTGAAATGTTCCGCAAAACCTTGGATTACGCCGAGGCTGGCGACAACATCGGTGCCCTTCTTCGTGGCGTTCAGCGTGAGGATGTAGAGCGTGGCCAGGTTCTGTGCCAGCCCGGTTCTATTCATCCGCACACCAAATTCCACGGTCAGGTTTACGTTTTAACCAAGGATGAAGGCGGCCGTCATACTCCGTTCTTCAACAACTATCGTCCTCAGTTCTACTTCAGAACTACCGACGTTACCGGTGTTATCTCCCTGCCGGAAGGCACCGAGATGTGCATGCCTGGCGATAACGTTGAAATGGATGTTGAACTGATCACCCCGATCGCTATCGAGGAAGGCCTGCGTTTCGCTATTCGTGAGGGCGGCCGTACCGTTGGTTCCGGCGTTGTTACCAAGATCAACGAGTAATTTAAATTAAAAACAATTTTTAGCACCTGCCGTAAGGCAGGTGTTTTTTTGTGCCTGGCCGCCGTTTGCTTGGCGCGTTACATCGGGTTGCTTTGCTTCACTTTCCCGCATGGCGCTTTACATGGCCGTCCCACGCCGCAGAGCTGACCCATTCCGCGCCGCGGGCTAACCCATTCCGTGCCGCGGGCTAACCCGCCCAGCGCTGCCGTTTTGCAGGCAGCACAACAATTCCCCGTATTTACAAATCTTTTACTAAACACCTGCTATTTTTTGGGGTAGAGCGGTATATTGTTGGCTGCCGGGCGGTAATATTTCGGCCGTAAATTACAGCAACCTTGCCTTTTGGTGTTGTAAATTTTTTACTTTTATGTTATAGTAAATGTGTTACAGTAAATTGGCCGCCGGCTTTTGCCGCGGCAAAATAAAAGGCAGGTAAAAGGTATGCAACATTCGGTAAGTACTTTAAATTTTAACGAGAAAAAAGGCTTTATTTGTGATATGGACGGCGTTATTTACCACGGGAACCGTATTCTCCCCGGGGTGGCCGAGTTTATTCAATGGCTGCACAATGAAAATAAAGAGTACCTGTTTTTAACCAACAACAGCGGCAACACCCCGCGCGAGTTAAACCAAAAGCTGGCCCGCATGGGGCTGGATGTGCCGGAGGAGCACTTTTACACCAGTGCGCTGGCAACCGCGGCGTTTTTAAAAGAGCAGGCGCCGGGCTGCTCGGTTTTTGCAATTGGTGAGGCAGGGCTGTTAAACGCGCTGTATGACGCCGGCATTACCATGAACGATGTAAACCCCGATTATGTAGTAGTGGGCGAGGGCCGCACCTATTCGTTAGATACTTTAACCAAGGCCACCAACCTGGTTTTGGGCGGCGCTAAGCTAATTGGCGCTAATTCAGATGTTTCCGGCCCAATAGAAAACGGCATTGCCCCGGCCTGCCGCGCTTTAATTGCCCCAATAGAAATGGCAACCGGCAAACAAGCCTATTTTTGCGGCAAGCCCAACCCGCTTATGATGCGTACCGGCCTGCGTATGCTGCAGTGCCATTCCGCCGAGGCTGTTATGGTGGGTGACCGTATGGATACCGATGTTATTTCGGGTATGGAAAGCGGTATGTCAACCGTGCTGGTGCTTTCCGGCGTTTCCACGCGGGAAACATTAAAAACCTACGCCTACCGCCCCAGCATTGTGCTAAACGGGGTGGGCGATATTCCCGCCCTGGCCCGCGCAAACAAAAAGTAATTTTTTGCTGCCGGGCGGCAACACCGGCTTGGTAGAATACGGGCTATACAGCCCGGCCCTTAAAGCCTTGTTTTAGTACCGCTGTATAGCCCTGCCCCAAATTTTCCTTGGCACTGCTGCCGCCCGCGTTTGGTTGCCGAATGTGCCCCCCAAAGCAGCCGTTAGGCTGCTTTTTTAAGGCCTTAAGCGCCCGTTAAAATTT
>URRK01000090.1 GCA_900550315.1 uncultured Oscillospiraceae bacterium
GCTCGGCGTGCAGTACCAAAGCGGCGTCTAAAACCTTGGCCTCTAACGGGGTGTAGGCACCGTCAATACGCAGCATATACAAAATGTTTTCGGCGGTAGAAAGCTCCGGCTTAGGCTCGTGAATAAAAAAGCTGTTGCAGCCGTTTAGGTAGTAATTGTAAGAGTGGTAGCTGTAAACCGCTAACAGCGGAAACCGTGCAATTAACTGCAGGCACTGCCGCAGCACATTTGGAATAGAGGTGTCCTCTGCCTTTTCGTCGTAAGAATACAGCGTTAATACGCTGCGCGCTAAGGAGTTCATCATGTTGGCGGCGGGGGCTTTCATAATAATATCCCGCACAAAAGAGCCGGGCAGCGTGCGATAAGAGGCCAAAACCCTGTTAAATTCGCTTAACTGCGGGCGGTTTGGCAGTTGGCCAAATAAAAGCAGGTAAATAATCTCCTCAAAGCCAAAGCGGTTATCGGCAATAAACCCGCTTACCAGCTGCTCTACATCGTAGCCGCGGTAGTAAAGGTGGCCGGGGCATGGAACATCCTCACCATTTACCGTTTTTTTAGAAACAATTTCAGAAATCTCGGTAAGGCCGGTTAAAACACCCTTGCCGTTTAAATCGCGCAGGCCGCGGTTTACCTTGTGTTGAATGTAAAGCTCGGGCTGAATACGGCAGTTGCCGGTGCAAAAATTGGCGTATTTTTCAATTTCCGGGGTAATGGCGTTGTAATCGGTAACAGTGTTTGGCATGAAAACCTCCTGCAAACAGTAAAATATTTTTTTAATATTATACCATTTTGTGCAGCTGCCTTTTTAAACTGCCTGTTAATTTTTGGGACAAGGCTGTAACTTTTCTTGACATTGAAAATTATTTGGGCTATACTAAAAAGGAACTTAAAATGGGCGCGTGGGTGCAAGCGCAAGTTTGTAAGAGCGGGTGATGATTTTTGGGTTATGTAAAAAGCGAAATGCGTACCAGTCGGAACGAATTTGTTAACAACGACCATTTTGACGCCTACCTTCGTCATATCTCTGAAATATATAAGCTGCACTGGCACGATTATTTTGAAATTGAGCTGATTTTGGGCGGCAGCGGCGTTCAAATTATGAACGGGCGCGAGGTGCCCTTAGTACCGGGTACGGTTACCTTTTTGCGACCAAACGACTATCACGAATTCAGGCCGGAGCCATCGGTAGATTTTATTAACATCTCGTTTGAGGGGAAACTGATCTCAGAGGATCTGTTAGAATCGGCGGTAAACTCGGTGGAGGATATTTGCTTCCACTTAGAGCCAACCGCTTTTGCCGAGGTAGAGCAGCTGTGCCGCCTTTGCGTTTTAGAGGCGCAGGCGGGCGTGCGGAATTTAAGATATGTTAAAAATTTATTAGATAACATTTGCCTAAAGCTTTTGCCGGTTACCGGGGCGCAAAAGCAGGTAGAGGAAATTGCCGGTACCAACCCGTTTCAAAAAGCGGTTACTTATATGCACTCCTATTTTAGGGAAAACCCGGGGTTAGAGGTTTTAGCCCAAATTGCTAATTATTCGCCCAACTATTTTTGCACGGTTTTTCGTAAAAACACGGGCATGACTTATTTGCAGTACATGAACCGTTTAAAGGTTAAGTACGCTAAGCAGCTGCTGTTAACAACCACCCTGCGCGAAACCGACATTGCCTTTCGCTGCGGGTTTAACTCGCAAAACACCTTTTTAAGGGTTTTTAAAGCCCAGGTTGGCAAAACCCCAATGGAGTACAAACGCCAAAGCCAAAAATAAATTGCGGAAAACACCGCAGTAGGAATCCTTATGTTACAATTTAAAGTAGAAAAAAACGACGCCGGTATGCGGATGGATAAGCTGCTGCAGAAGCTGATGCCCACCTTGCCTAAGGGGCTGATGTACAAATATTTGCGTACCAAAAAAATTAAACTAAACGGAAAACGCACCGCCATTGACGCAAAGCCGCTGCCCGGCGATGTAATAGAGGCCTACATTCCGGATGAATTTGGTAAAAGGCTGCCCCCGCGATACGACTTTTTGCAGGCCGCTAAGGCGCTGGATATTATTTTTGAGGACGAAAATATTTTGCTTTGCAACAAGCCGCAGGGCTTGCTTTCGCACCCCGACAAAAACGAATACCGCGACACTTTAATTTCGCGCATTTGCCGTTATCTTTACGAAAAAGGGGAGTACGACCCAGTTGCCGAATGCTCTTTTACCCCGGCACTGGCCAACCGTATTGACCGTAACACCGGCGGCATTGTAATTGCGGCCAAAAACGCCGCCGCGTTAAAAATTCTGTGCGAAAAAATTAAAAATCGCGAGCTGGATAAACGCTACCTTGCCGTGGTGCACGGCGTTTTGCAAAAAAAGCAAGGCACTTTAACAGGGTACTTAGAAAAAAACCAAGAAAAAAACAAGGTGTACCTTACCGGCAGCAAGCAAAACGGCGCTAAAAGCGTGCAAACAAACTACCGCGTATTAAAACAAAAAAACAATTTGTCGCTGGTAGAGGTTCAATTAATTACCGGCCGCACACACCAAATTCGGGCGCATTTTGCCTCCATTGGTCACCCGCTGCTGGGCGACGGTAAATACGGCACCCTAAAAGCGGATAAACAAATGGGCTTTAACAAACAGGCGCTGTATTCTTACAAGCTGCGCTTTTGCTTTAAAACCAGCGCCGGCATTTTAAATTACCTAAACCAAAAACAGTTTACCGTGCCGGGCGTTTGGTTTGCCGAGCAGCTTTTTGATTGGAGCGTTAAAAATGAAACAATTTAAAGGCATTATTTTTGATTTTAACGGGACGATTTTTTTAGACTCCCCGTTTCACGAGCAGGCTTGGCTGCAATTTGCCGCCGAGCAGTTGGGGCGCACCGTTTCTAAGCGGGAGTATTACGAGAATATTCACGGCCGCTCCAACCCCATGATTTATAAATTTTTGTACGGGCGCGAGGTTCCGCCCGAACTGGCCTGTGATTTTGGCCAGGGGAAGGAGGAGCTTTACCGCGCCCTTTGCCTTAAAAACAAAAACCATTTGCAGCTGGCTGCCGGTGCCGAGGAGCTGTTTGAATTTTTAAACCAAAACGGTATTCCGCACGCCATTGCAACCTCCTCTGAAATTCGTAATGTAACCTTTTTCAAAAAATTGTTTCCGCTAAGCCGCTGGTTTGGGGAAAATATTATTTATGACGACGGCAAAATAAATGGCAAGCCAGCGCCGGATCTTTACCTAAAAGCCGGGGAAAGGCTGGGTCTTAATCTGCAGGATTGTATTGTGGTGGAGGACGCAAACTCCGGCCTAATAGCGGCAAAGCGTGCCGGCTCCGGCTTGGTTTTGGGCATTGCCCCTTACGGCAAGCAGGCTTTTGTAGGGCAGGAGAATGCCGACGCGTTGATTACCGATTTTACGGAGCTGGATCGTAATTTGTTTTTAAAATAATGCCGATTTAAAAAGTATTATAAGGATAGATTATTGCAGATAAGGGGTTATCGTAATGTTAGAAGAAAAGCAATTTAAAAAGGTGGTAGAAAGAAAAATCAGTTTGCCCTATACCGTGTATCTGCCGGAAAATTACAGTTCCGAAAACAAATACCCGCTGGTGGTGTTTTTGCACGGTGCCGGAGAGCGGGGCGAAACCTTAGAGGGCACTACTCGCTTAGGCTTTTTGCAACAGGCCAAAGCGGGCAAAAGTTTTCCCTTTATAATCGTTGCGCCCCTTTGTCCGCAAGAACGTTACTGGGGCAATTATTTAGAAAGTCTGAACGATTTTTTGGATGAGGTACTTGCCACCTACGCGGTAGATCCTGTTCGCGTTTATTTAACCGGACTTAGCATGGGCGGCACCGGCACCTGGCAGTGGTTAATGGCAAACCCCGAGCGATTTGCGGCGGCGGCCCCGGTTTGCGGCAGCGGCGTTTACTGGTACGCCAGCCGGATTGCTCAAAAGCCCATTTGGATCTTTCATGGCGCAGAGGATACCACTGTGCTGTTAGAGGAATCTCTGAATATGTATCGTGCCTTACTAAAAAGCGGAGGTCATCCAAAGCTAACGGTTTATGAAACGGTAAATCATAATGCATGGGATTATGCTTATACCGATGAATTGGCGCAATGGTTTTTGCAGTTTAAAAATCAAGAATAATAAAGGAACAAAAAATGTTAGATTTTATTCGGGTGGCGGCTGCCGTGCCGCCGGTAGCGGTGGCAAACCCGGCGCAAAATGCCCTTCATTGCATTAAAATGGCCCAAGAGGCCGAAAAAAACAGCCCCCAGTTGGTTGTTTTCCCCGAACTTTGCTTAACCGGCTACACCTGTGGGGATTTATTTTTTCAACAAGCACTGCTAACTGGGGCCAAGGCCGCTTTGACGCAGGTTGTGGCGGCCAGCAAGGGGCTGCAGGCCGTGCTGGCCGTTGGTTTGCCGCTTAAAATAGGGGGCGAGCTTTACAACTGCGCCGTTATTTTGCACCGTGGAAAGGTTTACGGCGTTGTGCCAAAAACCTACATTCCAACCTACAACGAGTTTTACGAGCAACGGTGGTTTTCCTCTGCCTTGCAGCTAAAGCGCAGCGGCCTAACCGCACGGGAGCTGGGGCTTGACGCCGAGCAGGCGGAGCCCATTGCCCTGGGCACCGGGCTTTTATTTAACGCCGGCAGCTTTTGTTTTGGTGCCGAAATTTGCGAGGACCTTTGGGCCACCGTTCCGCCAAGCAGCTTGCTTGCTTTAAACGGGGCCGAGGTGCTTATAAACCTTTCGGCCAGTAATGAGACCATTTCAAAACGGCGGTACCGCCGCAGCCTGGTGCAGCAGCAATCGGCCGCGCAGCTGGGTGCTTATGTTTATGTTTCGGCCGGCTGTACCGAATCTACCACCGACCTTATTTTTTCGGGCCACAGCTTAATTTGCGAAAACGGCCGCCTGTTGGCCGAAAACCAAAAAACAATTGACAGCGGTTATTTACTGTTTAGCGACATTGACTTAGGCAAGTTGCGGGCCGACCGCCTAAAAATTAAAACCTTTGCGCAAAGCGCCGCACAGTGCGGCTTGCCCTGCCGGCAGGTAGAGATTCCTTGCAAGCCGGCCGAAAACAACCTGGAGTTTTACCCGGTTGAAAAGCTGCCCTTTGTGCCAAGCGTTAAGCGTGACCGCGCCGAGCGCTGCTTGGGAATTTTTGAAATGCAGGTTATGGGGCTAAAAAAGCGGATGGATATTACGCGTTCTCGCCCGGTCATTGGGGTTTCCGGCGGGTTAGATTCTACCTTAGCGCTACTGGTTTGCACTGAGGCCGCCCGCCGCGCCGGACGCCCCGCAAGCGATGTGGTTGGCATTACCATGCCCTGCTTTGGCACCACCAGCCGAACCTACCAAAACTCGTTAAAGCTTATGCAAAGCCTTGGCATTACCGCTTTAGAAATTCCCATTAAAAATGCGGTAGAGCAACATTTTAAAGATATTGACCACCCGGACGATTTGTTTGATTTAACATTTGAAAACGCACAGGCGCGGGAACGTACGCAGGTGCTAATGGATTACGCCGGCAAAATTGGCGGATTTGTTGTTGGAACCGGCGATTTAAGCGAATTGGCTTTGGGCTGGTGCACCTACAACGCCGACCACATGAGCATGTACGGCGTAAACTGCGGTGTGCCTAAAACCCTGGTTCGTTGGATGATAGACAGCATTATTTCTTGCAACATTTTTAAAAACAGCACCGCCGTTTTGCAGGATATTTTAAATACCCCCATTAGCCCAGAGCTGTTGCCACCCAACGAAAAAGGCCAAATTGCCCAGCAAACCGAGGAAATTGTTGGCCCGTACGCGCTGCACGACTTTTTCTTGTACTACACGGTGCGGTTTGGCTTTGCCCCGCAAAAAACCTTTGCGCTGGCATGCCGTGCCTTTGCAACCGATTTTGAAAAAGCAACCGTTAAAAAGTGGTTGATTACCTTTTACCGCCGCTTTTTTAGCCAGCAATTTAAGCGCAGCTGCTTGCCGGACGGCGTTAAAATAGGCAGCATTTGCCTTTCGCCGCGGGGTGATTGGCGTATGCCGAGCGACGCCTCGGCCGAGCTTTGGCTAAAACAGGCCGAAGAGCTTGAGGTTTAATTGAAACGGCTTTGGTTTTACCCTTGCTTGAGCAAGGTTTTGGCCGGCAAAAGCAGGCTTTGCGCGCCTTAACCGCTAAATTATTCATTTATTTTAAGGTTTAAATTTGTTACGCAGTGTTATGCCGCCCGGGTGATTGGAGCCCGGGCGGCATTTTGCGTGCGGCAAAAAGTAAAGCACAGCCAAGGTGGCGCGTTAAAAAGCTTGCCGTGGCTGTGCTTTACTTATTCTGCAAAAATGCCAACCCCCCCGCCAACCAAAAGCTTGCCGCCCGGCCGGCACCAGGCAAACCCAAACGGGGCAAACAGGCACTAACTAAAAAAATTTTGGTTAAAAGCGGCGTTTAAAATTCTACGCCCCGCCGGGCGGTAACGCCCCTTTCAAAGGGGTGGCGAACAGCGTTAAACGCAGTAATGTAGTCGGCAATGGCGCAAAGCTCTGCTACCGGGCGGTGCCCGGTAACAACAATTTCGCAGTTTTTGGCGCCGGCTAACAGTGCTTGCAGCCTTTTTGCCGGCAGCAGGTTTAAACTCGGCAGGTCGCCGGCTTCGTCTAAAACAATTAAACCAAAGCTTTGGCTTTGGTTTAAAGCACTTTGCAGCAGGCTTTGGTAAGCGGCGGCAAGGCGCTCCTGCTCCGGTTTAGTTGGGGCGCGGTGCAGGGAATAGGGCTCGGCCGAACAGGCGTACTGCACCCCT
>URRK01000091.1 GCA_900550315.1 uncultured Oscillospiraceae bacterium
GCCAGGCTTTTAATTTTTTCATAGCGACCAACTCCTATATTAAAAAAAGTGCGTGCAACTCGTCGCTGCACGCACGAAAAACGCAAGCTCCGAATTGCTACCACACTAATTCTATGTTTTACGCTATAAGACGCAAAAACGAGCCCGCATTTTTACCGAAGTAAAAAAAGCGCACTTACAGCATAAAACGAAATATTAAATTAGTGTGGTGCCCTTATTATATCAGAAAACCGCCGCGCTTTCAATAATAATTGCAAAAAACCGCAAAAAGTTTTGAAAAAGTGCTTGACAAATACGTATTAAAGGCGTATAATATAAACATAGAGAGGAGATGATACAAACGAAAAGAGCAGACCTCATAAAGCTACTCGAAAAAAACGGTTGGTACTTAAAAAGAAACGGAGGCGGGCACGACATCTACACCAACGGAAAAGAGAGCGAAACAATCCCGAGGCACAGAGAATTAAAAGAAAATCTCGCAAGGGCAATAATTAAAAGGCGGGGGCTCAAATGAGCCCCACGCCGCCCGAGCTTAATATATATTTTATTGGAGGTAACTATATATGAAAAATTCATATCCTATTTTGCTTATACCCGAGGATAAGGGCTTTACGGTTTATATTCCCGATTTTGATATTAACACACAAGGCGAAGATTTAACCGACGCTATCGAAATGGCGCGGGACGCTATCGGCTTAATGGGTGTTGATATGGAGGACGACGGAAAAGCGCTGCCTACACCCCGCAAGCTCGATACCGTTAAAACGGCGCAAGGAGAAATCGTAACGCTTGTAGACGTTGACTTTGCAGAATATCGGCGCAAAAACGAAATGAGAGTAGTTAAGAAAAATTGTACTCTCCCGAGTTGGCTTTGCTATGCGGCAGAAAAGGCAAATATTAACTTTTCCCAGGCTTTACAAGAGGCACTCAAACGGGAGTTGAGAATAACAGACAGGTAAACCGAGCACACTTGAGCCCGTTCCCTCCGTGGGAGCGGGCTATATTATTTTAATGATTATTTCAATAAAACGGAGCGATTTTATTATGAAAAGAACATTTAAGCATTTAACCTTTAACGACAGGCTAAAAATAGAGGCGTGGCTAAAAGCGGGAGTATCAAAAAAGGATATGGCGTGTATGCTTGGCGTGCATTGGAGAACAATTTATAACGAGCTCGCAAGAGGACAATATGAACACTTAAATAGCGACTACACAACCGAAATGCGATACAGTCCCGATATTGCGGAGGAAAAATATCAAGAGAATTTAAGAGCAAAGGGAGCGGGGCTCAAAATCGGAAACGACCACGAATACGCTAATTATCTTGAATATAAAGTATCGGTTGAAAAATACGCGCCTGGCGCTATTTTGGGGGAAATAAAGCAAAAAGGAATACAATTCAATACCACCATTTCAAAGACTACTTTTTATCGCTATATTACGGACGGCGTTTTTTTAACTATCACAAATGCCGACTTGCCCGTAAAGAAAAACAAGACGAAAAAGAAATATAAAAAAGTACGTGCCGCTCGTGCACCAAAAGGCGAAAGCATAGAGAAACGCCCCGCAGAGATTGCGGAGCGTTCAACTTTCGGTCATTGGGAAATGGATTGCATAGAGGGCAAAAAAGGTACTAAAAAAACTATGCTTGTACTTACCGAGCGTTATACCCGCTACGAAATTATACGCATTATGAAAGACCATACAGCCGCAAGCGTTGTTAAAGCTCTTAACGGCATAGAGCGCACATACGGCGCAGACTTTTACAAAGTGTTCCAAAGTATCACAATAGACAACGGCTCCGAGTTTTCCGACCGAGAGGGACTCGAGCAAAGCTGCCGTCGCGTTAGCAACCGCACGAAAGTATATTATTGCCACCCTTACAGCGCTTACGAGCGCGGCTCTAACGAAAATCAAAATAAAATGATACGCCGACACTATCCAAAAGGCGTTAGCTTTGAAAAAGTAACGCCCGCAGACACCCGAAAGCTCGAACAATGGATAAACAATTACCCGAGAGGTATTTTTAACTTTTCGACCTCTGCCGACTTATACGAGGCGTGCATAAATAGCCTCCTATCCGCCTAAAATAAAATTTTTTGCGACTTTTTGCAATTTACCTCTTGACTTTTCACAAAGCAGGGGCTGGAGCAGAACTTGTGTGTTTTACCCAGTGGTTGCGCCAAAAGCCAAATAGCCGGACAAAGGATTACCGGACTACAACAAAAAATTCATAAATTATTCAAAAAACTATTGCAAAGCGCAAATTACTGTGATATAATAATTTTATTGCAGGCTGTGTTTTTTAGGTAGGCTTGGTTTGTTTTACCTTTTTCGCAGCCCTTACTTGCAGAATGTCGCTCAAACTGTAAGTAAGCAGCAGCTTTGGAGAAGTCCGGTTTACCGCCGCGTTTTTACGGTGTTTTTGCCGGGGGCCGAAGGGGCAAGCTAATTTTTGGTGAAACTCTCAGGCAAAAGGACAAAGTAATTTTTATAAACCCCAAAAAAGCCGGTTTTGCCGGTGCCTTTGCCGGGTTGTTGCTTTGTTTTGTTAGCTGCTGTTAAAAAACAGCGGCTATTTTTTATTTTGGAGGTTTTGAAACAATGGATCTTAACGCAATTATTGATAAGGTCGACGGCTTTGTTTGGGGCTGGGTCTTGATTATTTTAATTATTGGCGCCGGCATTTTGCTTACGGTGCGCACCCGCGCCGTGCAGGTTCGCCACCTGGGCAAGGCTTTAAAATTTATGGTAAAAAATGAGGAGGGCGGCCACGGCGAGGTTTCCTCCTTCGGGGCGCTTTGCACGGCACTTTCGGCCACCATTGGTACGGGCAACATTGTTGGCGTTGCAACGGCTATTGTAGCCGGCGGCCCCGGCGCATTAATTTGGATGTTGATTGCCGCATTTTTCGGCATGGCCACCAAATACTCTGAGGGCTTGCTGGCCATTAAATACCGCACAGTAGACGCCGACGGCCACGCTTTGGGCGGCCCGTTTTATTACATAGAGCGCGGATTGAAAGAATGCCTTGGCGGCAACTGGCGCTGGCTGGGCAAAATTTTTGCCGTGTTTGGCGCGCTGGCCGGCCTTTTGGGCATTGGTACCATTACCCAAATTAACGGCATTACCTCGGCGGCCGACCGCGTATTTAACAGCCAGGTGTTATTTACCCTTGGCAGTGGAGATGAAAAACGCGACATTACCTTAGCGGTTGTTATTTGCGGGGCTTTGGTTACCTTTTTTGCCGCCCTTGTTATTATTGGCGGCGTAAAGCGTATTGCCAAGGTTTCCTCGGTTGTGGTGCCGTTTATGGCGGTGGCTTATGTACTGTTTGCCATTTTAATTTTAATTTACAACGCACAAAAAATTCCGGCTGCGGTTTCGCTGGCCTGCCAAAGCGCATTTAATGTTAAAGCGGTTGGCGGCGCCATTGTTGGCCTTACCCTTAAAACGGCCATTCAAAAGGGTGTTGGCCGCGGCATTTTCTCCAACGAATCCGGCTTGGGCTCGGCCCCGATTGCCGCCGCTGCTGCCAAAACGCACTCCTGCGTGCGGCAGGGTCTGGTTTCTATGACGGGCACCTTTGTAGATACCATTATTATTTGCACCATGACCGGCCTTACCATTATTGTAACCGGCGCCTGGAACCCGAATGTAACCGGCCAGAATTTAGACGCCTTTAATGTTACCGCCTGGGCCTGGGAGCAGGGCTTACCCATTAATAACGAGCTTTGCGTTATTATACTTTCGCTTTGCTTAGCTTTTTTTGCCTTTACTACCATTTTGGGTTGGGACTATTACGCCGAGCGCTGCGTTGAGTACCTGCTGGGCGGCAAAAAGAAAGGCGCATTGCTGGTTTTTCGCATTATTTACATAGTAGCCGTAGCTGTTGGCCCGTATTTAACCGTTTCGGCCGTTTGGGGCATGGCAGATATTTTTAACGGCTTAATGGCTTTTCCGAACTTAGTGGCGCTGGTATTTTTAAGCGGCGTTGTAGGACGCGAGACCAAAGCCCACTTTGAAAAAGGCAAGCTAAAGCTGCCTAAAGCCTAAAGCTTATTGGCTTTGCCGGCCTTTAAAGCAATAAAATATGCAGCGCAGCCGGTTGAAAAGCATTTTCAACCGGCTGTTTTTTTATTCTTTACGGTGTTTAATTTTGTTGGGCGTTTTACTGCACCCTAAGAGCACGGCAAACGCCAATAGCGCAAAGTTGATTTTAATAATTTTCGGCGTGAATTTCAAAATACGCCTGCGGATGCGCGCAAACTGGGCAAACAACCGGCGCTTTTTCACCCACCACAAGGTGTCCGCAGCTACGGCACTCCCAAATTTTTACCGAGCTCTTGGCAAAAACCTCCTGCAATTTTACATTGCTCAGCAAAGCACGGTAGCGTTCCTCGTGCATTTTTTCAATGGCCCCAACCAGGCGGAATTTTGCGGCCAGCTCGGTAAATCCCTCCTCCTCGGCGGTTTTAGCAAATCTTTCGTACATATCGGTCCATTCGTAATTTTCGCTGTCGGCGGCGTTTTCCAAATTATCGGCGGTGCCGCCCAGGCAGTTTAGCTCTTTAAACCAAATCTTTGCGTGCTCTTTTTCGTTGTCGGCCGTTTTTAAAAACAGGGCGGCAATTTGCTCAAACCCCTCTTGCTTGGCTTTGGCGGCAAAAAAAGTGTACTTGCCCCGCGCCTGTGATTCCCCGTTAAAAGCGGCCATTAAATTTTGCTCGGTTTTGGTGCCGGAATACTTGTTTGTCATAAAAATTCCCCTTTACTAATTTTTTGCCGGCGTTTGGCCGGCCGTAAGGCTGTTTTAAAATAAATTGCACGGTGGTTTGCTGCTGCAGCGGTGCGCGGTGTTTTAGCCCGGTGCAGCCTAAACGGTAATTCTGCTACCGGCCGCAGAATTACCTGTTTGCGGTTGCTTTGGGGCAAATAACCCTTTGTTTTGGGCTGCTTTTAGCCTTTAATCCAATTGTTTACGGGCAACCGCCGGTTGGCAAACGGCCTAAAACGGAGTTTGGGCTGCAGCTGCCGGCTTTGGGGCTAAAACGACTTTTTTGCAAAACCGGGGTTGCGCGGCGCGATAAAAGGCACTATAATAGAATTAACAATTTTTCGCAAATCATACGGCTGTTTTGCCAGTTAGGAGTTTTAAAATGAGCATTTTAGGAAAACTCAGCAGCGCCCCTATGTATTTAATTTGCGGGGGCATTATTGCGTTTGTGGCTTTGCTGTGCGTTGTTTTTATGGTACGAGCGTACCGCGCCGGTAAAGCCATTGGCATTAATACCGCTAAAATGAAGCGGGTTATTGTTTCCAGCGCAACCTTTTCGGTTTTGCCCAGCGTTGGCATTTTGCTGGGGGTAATTGCGCTTTCCGGCAGCCTGGGAATACCGTGGCCGTGGCTGCGGCTTTCGGTAATTGGGGCGCTGCACTACGAAACGCAGGTGGCGCAGGCCGCTGCCGAACAGGTTGGCATGGAAAAGCTCTCACCCGAGCAAATGACGGCCTCGGGCTTTGCTACCATTGCGCTGTTAATGAGCGTTTGCATTATGTGGGGCATGATCCTTTCGGTTTTATTTAACCGCAAATACACCAGCCGGCTAAACCTTAACAAAACCGGCGGCGGGGCCGTTGGGTTTGGCGATATGGCAATGACGGCCATGTTTATTGGGCTGGTAAGCGCGTACATAGGCAGCTACATTGGCGCCTTTATTTCGGCCGGGGGGCTTTTTACCTTTTCGGGCGATTGGACGCCGCTGGTTGTGGTTGCGGTATCCGGTCTTACCATGGCGCTGTTTGTGTGGCTTAGCAAAAAGCCAAGGTTTGCGTTTGTAGATAATTTTTCGATTGCCGTTAGTATGCTGCTGGGCATGGCCTCGGCCGTGGTAATTCGTTTACTGTAAGGGGGAAGAAAAATGGAAGAAAACAAAAACTTAAACTGGGAAAAATACGCAAGATCTACCCACCGAATTGGTCGAATTGCCAGCGTTATTGTTTTGGTCATGCTGGTTGGCGCCCCGTTTTTAATTGGTCGCTATTTGGGCGCGTACCCCAACCTGGCCGCAGCAGGAAAGGGATTTTTTTCGGTTGGCCTTATTTGGATGATCAGCAGTGTTGCCGAATTTTTAATTTACACCCCCATGCTGGGCTCGGGCGGCGGCTACCTTGCGTTTATTACCGGCAATTTAATTAATATGAAAATTCCCTGCGCGGTAAATGCGCGCGATATGGTAGGGGTTAAGTCCGGCACGCGGGAGAATGAAATTATTTCTACCCTTTCTATTGCAACCTCCTCCTTAGTTACTATTTTGGTGCTGGCAATTGGGGTGGCGGCCCTAACGCCGCTGCGCCCGCTATTGCAGGCCCCGGTGCTGCAGCCGGCGTTTGATAACGTTGTGCCGGCGTTGTTTGGCGCCATGGCCTACAAGTATTACCGTAAAAATATGAAAATTGCTTTGGTACCGCTGGTGGTAATGAGCCTGTTATTTGTGCTGGTGCCGGCCTTGGTTAGCTCTACCAGCTTTATGATTATTCCCTCCGGCGCTATGGCCATTGGCATTGCGTACTACTTTTACAAAAAACAAAAGGGGGCCGCAGTTAAATGAAAACGGTTTTGTTTGTTTTAGCCGGTTTGTTGGGGCTATTGGTATTGCTGCTGCTTACAGCCGTTGTTCGCACCCTGCTGATGCCCAAAAAAACCTCTACCTACCAGCCTAAGGAGGACGAGCAAGAGGCCCTGGCTTTGGCCCAAAAGCTTTCTAAAATGGTGCAGGTAGATACTAC
>URRK01000092.1 GCA_900550315.1 uncultured Oscillospiraceae bacterium
CGGTGGCGCCGCTGTCGGTTCCACCGTGCCCAATACCTAAAAATACTTTGCTCATTAAAACCTTCCTCCTTTTTTAAAAATGTCCGTTATCGCAGGGGTTGTTGGCAATACCAAAAATGGTGCAAAGGTAGCCTACAATGGCAGTCCAGTCCGGTAGCTGGGGGTAATTTGGCACTAAAACCGTGGCGTAAATTAAACCAATAACCGAAACCCAAAGCACTGGGGATTTTAATCTTTTCATAATATCTTTCATAAAATCAGATCCTCTCCTCCATACATTCTATGCGGTGATTTATAATTTTGATTTTTTCCTCCACTACCGGCATCCGCTTGGCAAAATTGTTATGTTCCCGCACTTCGCGGGTTAGCTCCTCAATTTTAACCTCGTTTACCTTTTGGGCCGCTTTAATGCCGCCAAAGGTGCCGGTTGCCGTACCTAACAGGGCCAGCACCCCGGTAATTACGGCTACTAAAATGTCACTGTTCATTTTTCCGGCTCCCCTAAGGCGCCGTCTTCAAGCGGGGCGGCAGCCGCAATAGCGGTGTTAATTTCGGCTAAGTCGGTCTCGGTTAAAACGCCTTTTTCCAGCCAGCCGGCGGCGTTTAAAATTACCTGATAATTAGCCATTTGGCCAACGGCCTGTAACAGGCCTGTTTTAACAAAATTTCTTAAGCTAAACATTTTAAAAATTCCCTCCTAAACTAATAATGGCTTGCTGCAATGCGGCAAACGCTTTGTTAATATCTTTGTTGTATTTGGCGGTTAAGCTAACGCCGGTGCTGCCGGGCAAAAGGGTAGTAACCGGGTAAAGGCTTGTAACGCCCGCAAAACTGCCGTTTGGGTCGGCTGTGTAAACCTTTGCGGTAAACGGCTCGTAAGCGGTGGCGGCGCTTGCCCGCTCAATTTGCAGGTTGGCAAGCTCTAACCCATCGGTAAAGCTGCTTATTCTTAAATAACCGTCGGTTTCTGCGGTGTAGTTAAAGGTTGCCGAGGTTTCGGCCGCCCCAATTTGCGAAAAGGACCCGCTTTCGGTTTTTCCGTTGCGTAAATAAAGCACACCGTTTTTGTTGCGCTTAAAGCTTATACTGTAGGTTCCGGCCGGCAGCTTCACATCTACACTTCCGCTTGCAGCTGTAAAGGTAACACCGTTTGCCGTTTTCTGCGCGGCGGTTAATTCGGCCGTGGCCGGGTTAAACAAATTTTTGCCGTACCTTGTAACGCGAACATCCGCTAAGCTGGCAAGGTAGGGGGTGTACGCCGTTGCCGTTTCGCCAAATTCCAGCTGGATGTTTGAAAGCGTTACTTTGTAAAGGCTGTCGTCCGGTTTAATATCGCAAACATTGCGGTACCAGCCAACGCGGACGGTCGCTTCTGCAGGTAAAGTAAAGCTTATCTGTTTAAAATAAGTGCCGTCCGCAGTAATTGCATCGGTTTTTGTAATAAAGCTTCCGTCTTTAAACACCAAAATCTCGTTTTTCCGATCAGCCTCAACATTGTCGGCGGTGTCCGGAACATTTTCAAGACTAATGCTGCACGAAAGGGTGTAGGTTCCGGCCGGCAACTTTGCGTTAAAAAGGTTTAGTACCGGCTGGTTATTTTCCGCGTTTGGCGCGGTAGCGCAAATTTTGTTTTCGGTTTTTTCGGTTACGGTAAAAAACTGGGCGTTTTTGGCTAAGGTTAGGTTCAACAAATTTTTACTGCCGGCCGTAAGTTCTATTTGGTGTTCAACCGGGCTAATGTCGTTTAAGCACAAGACCGCGCCGTTGCTAAGCCCCGTTAAGGCACCGCAAAATTGCTGCGCCCCGGTTAAAACAGCGGTGTTCAGCTTTTGCTCTAACCCTTTTATGGCCTGCGTTGTTTCCCTTTTGGTGGCAAGGGTAGAGGCAAAGGTGTATTCAATGCTGCCCATTATTGAAACGCGGGCGTAAAAATAGCGGTTTCCGGTGCTGTACGGCGAAATTGTTTCGCCAACCTCGCTCAGCAAACAGCCGTTCAGCAGCTGCACTTCGTAATAGGTGCAATCGCCGCCAATTTCCGAATCGTAGCTTTTGTAAACTGCAAAAACCGTGCCTTGTGGAATATAATAATTTTCGGTGCTGCCGGCCTCCCGCACCAGCTTTAGATTTTGTGCCGCCTTGTAGTAGCCGCTGGCAGAGTTTGGCAGCTGTGCTACATTCAGCTCGGCTGTTGTAATTTCGGTTGGCGCCAGCGCTAAGCAAGCGGCTTTGGCACTTTCGGCGGCAGCGGCGTTTGTAGCGGCTTGGTCGGCGCTGCTTTGGGCGGCGGCAGCGTTTGCTCGTGCCTGTTCGGCGGCGGTAGAAGCGCTGCTTTTAGCGTTTTCGGCGGTTTGGGCACTTTGCTGTGCCAAGGCTTTGTAGCCTTCGGCTAAATTGGCGCTTTGCGCGGCCGACTGTGCGTTTTGGTAAGCTGCGCTGTTTTGTTCGGTGGCCGCTGTGGCGGCCAGTTGCGCTTTGTTTTGGCTTTCTAACGCCTCGGCGGCTGCAGCTTCGGCAGCCTGCTTTTGGGCGGTTGCGGCCTGTAAAAAGTAGTTGTAAGGGTCGGGCGTTTGGGCGGCGGGTTCTACCTTAACAAACCCGCTTTTTTCAACCTCAATTCCAACCTCGGTCGTAGTGGCGCGGGTGCTGCTTAGCACCCCAAAAACCGAAACATAGCACATTCCGTTTAAAAGCACCTCTTGCGGAAATTTGCAGGCGTCGTTTTCCAGCACTACATGGTAAACCTTTTCGCCAAAGCGAAAAACAGCGGTTTTGTAAAGGCCGCTCCAGCTGGCGTCAAAGCTAAAGCTTGCGGTTACAAATTCGGCAGAATCGGCTGTAATTACGCTGGTATCTGCCCCGATTTTACCGGCGTTAATGTTAAAATTTACAGTGTACCCCGCCATGTTCAGCCCTCCTGCAGCCGCGTGCTGCGCGCGTAGTCGTTTACTAAGCCGTCCACTAACGAGGCAACATATTCATCCTGCGTTAGGGAGTTTTTTAAAGCCTGCTCAATAAAACGCGGCACGGTTACGGTCTCGCCGCGGCGAATAAGGTAAGAGCGGTCGTTTACCGCTACATAAACATCGTCACGGTAGCGGCCGTTATCCTTAAACAGCTTAATGGTTACCGGCTGGTGCATGTAGTCCTCGTTCGCCTGCACGCTTTGGGGCGCTGCCGGCCGGGGGGCAACCGGCTTTGCTTGGCTTTCCAGCAGCGCTTTTAATTGCTTAATTTCCTTATTTAATTGTGCAATGGTTTTTGTTTCTGGCATTTTTCAGTCCTCCTGATTTTTTTGGGGCCGTGAGCTCCCGGCCGGATTGTATTATAGCCCCTGGCGCTCCCTGTTTCACCCCACTGTTTGAACAGCTGTTTTATTGCTAAAATTTACGGGGGAATTTTGTAGGGTTTTACACTTGAAAAATAAAGGGGACTGTATTATAATATTTTGGTATGTTGGTAGGTGGGCGCTGCGGCTTGGCGTACAGCCGGCCGGGCGTATTGCTCTACCTATTTTTCGGAGGTTTTTTGTATGAAAAAATTGGTATCACTTTTAACGGCGGCAGTGCTGCTGTTTACCCTTTCTGCCTGTGGTAAAACTGCCCAAAGCAGCAGTATGGCCGCACCGGCCCCGGTTTCGTCCGAGCCGGAAAAGCCAAAGGTTAACCCTTTAACCGGCCTAGCAGATTTTGATTCTTCTAAAATGCAGCAGCGACCGGTTGCGGTTATGGTGAACAACATTACCGTTGCCCAAAGCGTGCAGGCCGGCCTTTCGCAGGCAGATATTGTTTACGAGCTGCTGGCCGAGGGCGGCATTACCCGCTTTATGGCTGTGTTTAAAGATATTTCTAAAATTTCTAAGGTTGGCACGGTTCGCTCGGCCCGTTACTCTTATGTAGATTTAGCCTTAGGACACGACGCGCTATATGTTCACGCCGGCATGGACCCGACCGAGTGCGCCGCCCATGTTAAAGAAACGGGAATTGACAATTTTAATTTGCTGACCGGCCAGCAAAGCAACTACGGCAAGCGGGTTAAAAACGGTAAGGCTTTAGAGCACACCCTGTACACCACCGGTGAGCTTTTAAATAACGGCTTTGCAAAATTAAATTACCGGCGCGATCTAAAATCTACCGCAGCCAACTGGCAGGATTTTGCCCCCGAAGCCAGCCCCGTTACCCCGGCTGGCGGCAGCTGCGAAAAATTAAGGGTAGAAATGTCCTCCTCTTATGTTTCTAACTTTACTTACAACGCTGAAACCGGCAAGTATAAGCGCTTTAGCGGAAATAACAAATCGGTAGATTTAAACACCGGCAAGCAGCTGGAATTTAAAAACATTTTGGTGCTTAAAACCAGTGTTACCGACATTGGCAAAAAAGCCGATTATTTAAAAAAGACCTGGTTAGACGGCGGTGAAGGCTTTTATGTTTCCAACGGCGGCTATGTGCCAATTAAATGGTCTAAGGGCGCAGCCAACAGCCCGCTTAAAATAACCTTAACCGACGGTTCCTCCTGCACCTACAATGCCGGCAATACCTGGGTTTGCTTGGTAGAAAAAACGCACAATGTTGCAATTACCGGTGCTGCGGTGTCGTCTGCTCCGGCGGCTTCGGCTGCCCAATAAGGGGGCGCTGTATGAAATATCTTGTTTGTTTGTTAGACGGCATGGCCGATTACCCCGTGCCCGAGCTGCAGGGTAAAACACCAATGGCCGTAGCCAAAAAACCGAATATTGACCGCTTGGCCCGCACCGCCGAGGTGGGGCTTTGCCAAACGGTTGCCCAGGGGCTAAAACCGGGCAGTGATGTTGCCAACCTTTCGGTTTTAGGGTACGACCCCAAGGTTTGCTACACCGGCCGTTCCCCGCTGGAGGCCGCCAGCATTGGCATTGATCTTGCTCCAACCGATGTTGCCATGCGCTGCAATTTGGTTACCCTTTCCAACGAGGAGGATTATTGCAATAAAACCATGGTAGATTACTGCGCGGGGGATATTTCCACCGCCGAGGCTGCCGAATTAATTAGCTACATTCAGCAAAAGCTGGGAGTTGCGCCTTACGCTTTTTATGCCGGGGTAAGCTACCGCCACTGCTTGGTTATTCAAAACGGAACTACCGATTTGGGCACCATGACGCCCCCGCACGACATTAGCGGTAGGGTTATTGGCCCCTATTTAAGTCAAAGCCCCAATGCGGCGCCGCTGTTAGCGCTTATGCGCCAAAGCTACGAGCTGCTGAAAGATCACCCTTTAAACCAAAAACGCATTGCCGAGGGGAAGCACCCGGCTAACTCCATTTGGCTTTGGGGCGAGGGCCGAAAGCCCCAGCTGCAGGATTTTTACCAAAAAAACGGCGTGCACGGCGGTATTGTTTCGGCGGTAGATTTATTAAAAGGCATTGGCAAATGCGCCAATATGCAGGTGCCGGAGGTTCCCGGCGCTACCGGATATATTGACAGCAATTTTGCCGGCAAGGCTCAGGCAGCCAAAGAGCTTTTTGAAAACGGCTGCGATCTGGTTTATGTACACATGGAGGCGCCGGACGAGTGCGGCCACCGCGGCGAGGTGCAAAACAAGGTTCGCTCTATAGAAATCATTGACAGCACCGTAGTTGGCCCGCTGTTAGATTATTTAAAAAACACCCCGTACCGCGTGTTGATCATGCCGGATCATCCAACGCCGCTTAGCCTAAAAACCCATGTAGGTGACCCAGTGCCCTACCTGTTGTACGACAGCACCGCGCCGGCCAACGGTGTAGATTCTATTAACGAAGAAACAGCCAAAGCCACCGGCATTTTTGTGCAGCACGGGCCGGATATTATGAACCGGCTGCTGCAAAAATAAACGGTTTTTAACCGGCACCGACCCTAAGCTTTTGCCCGTTTAAATTTTGTAGGCTTGGCTTAAAGTAGGCAAAAAGTTCGGCCAGCGGGGTAAAAAATTTGCAAACCGGCAAAGCGAAAAAATTGCCCGGTAAAGCTAAATAAATCAATCGGTAAGCCTAAGATTTTCGGAAAAGGCCAAAAATTAACCGGTCAAAATAAACCGACCAAGCAGGCCAAAATAAAAATTGTAATAAAATCGGCTCGGTGGCCCACCCTTTACAAAACGGCGGTTACCGAGCCGGTTATTTTTTTCTTTAAAAGCTTAAGTCGCCAAAGCTGCCCTGTTAAATTTAAGGTTTTTTAGGCTGGGCTCTTGCATAGTTTGCCGCAATATGGTAAACTATTACTGTTGTGCCGGAATAGTTAAGCTGTAAAGCCTTAAGCGTTGTTTGCGCCCGGCGGTAATTTTTGCGTAGGAAAGGGCTATTGTAATTTATGGACGCAAGAACAAAAAAAGAAATTGAGCGGCGCCGCACCTTTGCCATTATCTCCCACCCCGACGCCGGTAAAACCACCCTGACCGAAAAGCTGTTGCTGTACGGTGGGGCTATACAATCGGCCGGCTCGGTTAAGGGCAAGCAAGGGGATAAGCACGCCGTTTCCGACTGGATGGAACTGGAAAAGCAGCGCGGAATTTCTGTTACCTCATCGGTAATGCAGTTTGAGTACGAAAATTACTGCATTAATATTTTAGATACCCCCGGCCACCAGGATTTTTCGGAGGACACCTACCGCACGCTCATGGCG
>URRK01000093.1 GCA_900550315.1 uncultured Oscillospiraceae bacterium
GAAACACCGCCGCCCGGCAGCGCCAAAATGGCGCAGGTGCTGGCCTCGGTTGCAGGGTTTAGCGTTACCCCGCCCGTAGGGCGATCAGGCGCCGAAATTTGCGATTACTACGCGCGCGAAACGGGGCAGCCCGGCTTTTGCGTAAAGCTGGGCGAAAAGCAAAATATTCCGCAGGTTAGCGGGTTAAACAGCTGGTACGCCCGCCTGCGCGAGGCGCTGGTGCTGTTTTCGTTAATTTAGCGGCAGGCCAACTCCGTGGGGCTAACCCTTCAGCAGGCCAAAGCCGGCCACTGTACTTACCGGCAGCGAGAATACTAAGGCGCCGGCTTCGGTATCCGGCCCTGCCTTTTCTAAAATGCTGCGCATAATGCCGGCCTTTGCGGCCGCCCGCGCAACAATTAAAATAGTCTCTTTCTCCTGCGCTAAGCTAACCTTTAAAAACCGTTCGTCGGCACCGGTACCGGTGCCCTTGGCGTGCAGCACCGTTCCGCCGGCCGCACCTGCCGCGCGAGCGGCGTTCATCACATCATCGGTAAAGCCGGCATTTGCCATGGCAATAATCAGTTCGTACCCCGGCTCAAAGGCTGGGGTATATTTGGCGTTTGGCCCCTTGTTTAAGTATTCCACGGTTTTTCCGCCCCCTACGCTTTTAATGGGTACCGCAATAATAATGCCGTGCCCCGGCACCCCAACAAAGGTGTGCTCTTTTTGTAATGTAATCAGTTTTTCGGTGTCCTGCCGGTTGGCAACGGTAAAAATAACCCTTTTTTCGTTGCCCTCTATGCCTAATAGATCCAGCATGCTGCGCGCCGCGGTGCCGCGGCCGTGCAAAATGGCGGTTAGCGGCAGCTGCAGCTCGCTGCAAATTTTTAAAACGGTGCCGGCCGCCTGTGGTTTGCAAACCGAAATAATAAAGTTCATGCCGCGTCCTCCCAAAGCTCAATAATATCCAAATCGCCGTAGGGCTGCTTGGCGGCCGCTTTGCCCTTGCGCTCAAAAATAAGCCCAACTATTTGAATAGAGATCAGCGGCATTAAAGCAACCAGCGCCACAATGCCAAAAGCGTCCTGCAAAATGTTGCCCCCTAAGGCGCCGCAGGCTCCTATCATAAATTGCAGCATAAAGGTGGCGGTCATAGGGCCGGAGGCCACCCCGCCCGAATCAAACGCAATGGCGGTGTAAATATCCGGCACAAAAAAGCTTAGCAGCAGCGCGGCGGCGTACCCCGGCACTAAAAACCATAAAAGCGATATTCCGGTAACCACCCGCAGCATAGAAAGTCCAAAGGCCAACGCAACCGCGGCCGAAAGGCTGTATTTAATGGCCGCCCCGGGAATAGAGCCGGCGCTGACCTCCTCAATTTGCGTTTCTAAAACGCCTACCGCCGGTTCGGCCGAAATAATAAACCAGCCAAATGCCGCCGCCAGCACAACGCCAAAAAGCTTTAGTTCCTGCGTAATTAAAAGTTCGCCCAACACGGCGCCCAAAGCGGCAAACCCAACATTTACCCCGGTTAAAAATAGTACTAAGCCAAGGTAGGTGTAAAGCAGGCCAACCAAAATTTTTAAAAACCGCCGTTTTGAAAGGTGCAGCACAAACGCCGCAAATAATAAAAAAATTACAATAATCGGCAATAGCGCCAGCGCCATTTCGCCCAAATACTTTGGCAAAGCCAAAAGGTAGGCCCGGCCAAGGTCGGCCGTTGTGGCAAAGCTTAAGGCCTGCCCGGCGGCAACCGTGCTGCTGCCGTTGTAAAACAGCCCTAAAATTAAAACGGCTAAAATAGGGCCAACCGAGCAAAGCGCCACTAAGCCAAAGCTGTCGGCCGCAGCCGAACGGTCGCTTCGAATGTTGGCAACGCCAACCCCCAGCGCCAAAATAAACGGTACGGTCATCGGCCCGGTTGTAACCCCGCCCGAATCAAATGCTACGCACAAAAAATCGGGGCTTGAAAAGGCCGCTAAAACAAAAATAACGGCGTAGCAGCCCAGCAGCAGGTAGCGCAGCCGCAGCCCGGTTAAAATGCGCAGCATGCAAACCGCTAAAAACAGGCCAACCCCAACGCCAACCGTAATCAGCAAAACGGCGCTGTTAATGTGCGGCACGGTTTGGGCTAAAACCTGCAAATCCGGCTCGGCCACCGTTACGGCAAAGCCCAGCACAAAGGCCAGCGGCAAAATGAGCCAAAGCTTTTTGGTTTTGGTAAGCGCGGCGCCAAGCTTGGCCCCAATTGGCACCATAGAGGCCTCGGCTCCAAGCGAAAACAGTCCCGTGCCAACCACTACTAAAACCGCCCCTACCAAAAAGCTTAAAAGCACATCGGCCTGAACCGGCAGCACAGTAAGGCACAGCGCCGCAACCATTAAAATAATTGGCAGCACCGAGCAGGCAGCCTCTTTAATTTTTAAAGCAAGCATGGTGTGGTCTTTTTGCAGGGCCAGTTTCATGTTGGCTGTTTTCCTCCTAATTTGCTTGGCCGGGTGGTTCGGCGGTGTGGTTCTTGGTAGTGTAGCTTGGTGTTATAGTTCAGTAGTGTTATTCTTGGCAGAGCGGTTCTGCTGTGCCGTTCAACCGTGTATTTGGGTGGTGCCGTTTGGCGGCATTGCCCGGCAATGTTATTCGGTAGGTTTGCCCGGCAATTTTGTTGGGTTGTATTGCCCGGCGGGTGGCTGCGGGCCAATTCCCGGGGCGGGCCGGTGGGCAAAAATGCCTTTTACCTGCCTAAAACGGTTAAATTCTGGCGTTTTGGCGTCTGCCAACCGTGCACGGCGCCGTTTTGGACTAAATTTTAAACTAATTATACCGTATTTTTTAAACTTCGGCAACTGCTATTTTAATAACATTTTGTAAATTAATGGAATTTTGCCCCCAAATTTATGAATAAACTGAAAAACAAAACATCTTTTTTGCAAAAACTATTGTAACGAACCTTAAAATTTGGTAAAATAAATAGTAACCTTGGCGGGGCGCCGCACTTGCTGCATAAGCAAAAGCGGAGCAACCCGCCGCCGAAGCATTTTTGGGAGGCGTTTTTTTGAAAGAAATTGAAATTGCCGCGTTGTATCCAACTTTAAATACCATTGCGGCCGGGCTGGTGCAGTCTTTAACCTACCCGTTTGAGCTTTTACCTAAAATTCACGATTATATTTTAAAGCTTGGCCCGCAGCTGGACCCTGCCGTTTTTGAAAAACGGGGGGAGGATGTTTGGGTAGCTAAGGACGCTAAAATTGCCCCAACCGCATTTATAAACGGCCCCTGCATTATAGACAGCGGCGCCGAGGTGCGCCACTGCGCCTTTATTCGCGGCAACGCCATTGTTGGCAAGGGGGCGGTTGTTGGCAATTCAACCGAGCTGAAAAATGTACTGCTGTTTGACGGTGTTCAGGTGCCCCATTACAACTATGTGGGCGATTCTATTCTGGGCTACAAATCGCACATGGGCGCCGGGTCTATTACCTCGAATGTTAAGTCCGATAAAAGCTTGGTTGTGCTAAAATCCAACACCGAAAAAATTGCAACCGGGCTAAAAAAGGTTGGCGCCTTTTTGGGCGAATTTGTTGAGGTTGGCTGCGGCAGCGTGCTAAACCCCGGCACGGTTATTGGGGCCCATTCGCAGGTTTACCCGCTTTCCTCGGTGCGTGGTGTTGTGCCGGCGAACAGCATTTACAAAAAGGCCGGCGAAGTTGTTTTAAAACAGCCAAGGTAAGGCTGCGGAGTTAATTTAATGGAACTGTGGGACATTTTAAATCAAAACGGTAAGCGTACCGGCCGGGTGGTAGCCCGGGGCAATGTGCAGCTAAAGGCAGGGGAATACCACCTGGTGGTGCACATTTGGCCGGTAAACGATTACGGCAGTTTGCTCATTCAAAAACGCACCAAAACCAAACGGATGATGCCCGGCATTTGGGCGGCAACCGGCGGCGCGGCCATTGTGGGGGAATCCTCTTACGAGGCGGCGGCCCGCGAGCTGTACGAGGAGCTGGGTATTAAAGCCACGCGTGAAAGCTTAAAGTTTGTGCGCCGTATGCGAAAGCGTAATTCGTTTGTAGATATTTGGGCCATTCATGTAAATGTTCGCGTGCCGGAGCTAAAATTGCAAAAAAGCGAAGTTGCCGAGGCGCGCTGGGTGAACACCACCACTTTAATGAGCATGGTTCGGGACGGAAAATACCACGATTACGGTCACGATTATTTTGAAAATGTTTTAAAATGCAGTGCGCGTTTTAAACGGGAGGACTTAAAATGAGCCGTTCTGTAGAGGGGCAAAAGTGCCCCGCTTGCCACGGATATTTATTTGATGATGACGATATTGTTTACTGCCCGGTTTGCGGCGCGCCGCACCACCGGGATTGCTACCAGGCGTTGGGCCACTGCGCTTTGCAGGCGCAGCACGGCACCCCGCAGCAGTACAAAGAGCCGGAAAGTAAACCCGCCGGGCAAACGCCCGCTGCCAACGGCGGCAAACAAAGCTGCTGCCCGGCCTGCGGGCGGGACTTAACCGGGAAAGAGGCGTTTTGCCCCGGCTGCGGCCGCCCGGTTGGCAGCGGCGCTGGCTTTCTGGCCGGCTTTGCGCAGGCCAACCCGTTTGTTAGGATAAATAAAAACGAAAAGTTAGAGGATGACATTACCGTAGGCGAGGCTGCCCGGTATGTTGGCCCCAGCGCCCTGCGATACATCAACTGCTTTAAAAAACAGGGCAAAACCAAAAAAACGGGCTGGAACTGGGGGGCATTTTTGTTTCCTCAGGCTTGGTTCTTTTACCGTAAAATTTACCTGCCCGGCGCCTTGTTTTTTATTTTGTTTCTAACGGGTACCTTGCTAACCTACGCTTTTACCGGCTTGGTAGACCGCGTGCCGGAGGAGCTGCAGCGTAACAGCTCGCTCATTGCAAACTACATTTTGCAAAACCTAACCAAGGCCGATATTCCCGTTTTAATTACGGTAGCCGTTGGGGCTTTTACCAAATTGGCTGTAAGAATTTTTGCCGGTTTATTTGGCGATTATTTTTACCATAAAAGCGCCTTTGCCCGTATTCGCGCCGCAAAGGAGCAAGAGGAATACACCGAGCAGCCCGAACAGGTGCTGCAAAAAATGGGCTGGGTAAACATCTGGCTCGGCATGCTGGGGCTTTTTGGGATAACCTGGTTATGCTATTTTATTTTTAGTTTGCTTTAAAGCAAGCAAAATAGCAGGAGGATTTATAAATGAAAAAAATCACAAAAGCCGTTATTCCGGCCGCAGGGCTTGGCACCCGGGTGCTGCCCGCTTCTAAGGCAATCCCCAAAGAGATGTTGCCTATTGTAGATAAGCCCGCCATTCAGTACATTGTGGAGGAAGCGGTTCGTGCCGGCATTACCGATATTTTAATTATTACCAACCGCGGTAAGGGTGCCATTGAGGACCATTTTGACCACTCCTTTGAGCTGGAAACCATGCTCTCTTTAAAAGGCAAACACGAGGTTGCCGAGCAGCTGGGTGAGGTTTCAAAGCTGGCAAACATCTTTTTTTTACGCCAAAAGGAGACAAAGGGCCTGGGCCATGCCGTGCTATGTGCCGAGCGGTTTATTGGTAGCGACCCGTTTGCCGTGCTTTACGGGGATGATGTAATTATTGGCGAGGACCCGGCCATTGGCCAGCTGTGCCGCGCGTACGAAAAATACGGCAAGGGCACCGTAGGCATTAAAGAAGTTCCGCGGGCCGATGTTTCTAAGTACTGCTCGCTAAAGGTAGACCCGCTTTGCGAGAATTATTACAGCGTAACCGATATGGTAGAAAAACCAACCGAAGACCAAATTATGTCGCTGTTTTCTATTTTAGGGCGCTGTGTGCTGCCGCCCGATATTTTTGAGATTTTGCGACACACCCCAAACGGCGCCGGCAATGAGCTGCAGCTTACCGATGCTATGAAGGCTTTAGCCCAAAAAGACGGCATGGTTGGGGTAGATTACACCGGCGTGCGGTACGATATGGGCAACAAATTTGGCATTTTAAAGGCAAATATTGAGGTTGGCCTGCAGCACCCCGAGGTGCGCGACCAGCTGCGGGCCTTTATTAAAGAGATTGCCCCAAAATTGTAAGGAATTTAATGAAGTATCAGTATTTATTATTCGATTTAGACGGCACATTGTTAGACTTTTTAAAATCTGAGGCCGTTTCTATTCGTGAGGTGTTTCAAAGCTTTGGCCTGCCGCATAATGACGCGGCGGTGCAGCTTTATTCAAAAATTAACGACAGCTACTGGAAACGCTACGAAAAGGGTGAAATAAAACGGTCGGAGATTTTTGCCGGCCGGTTTCAAACCTTTTTGGCGCAAATCGGTCAACCGGGTGACCCGCAAGCCCTTTGCGACGCTTACTTTTTAAAGCTTTCGCAAAGCGCGTACCTGCTGCCCGGCGCGCTGCCGCTGTTACAGGCGTTAAAGGGGCGTTACACCCTTTGTGCCGCCACCAACGGCTACGCCGTAACCCAGCACAACCGGCTGCAGCTTTCTGGGCTAAAGGAATATTTTAACTACCTTTTTATTTCGGAGGAAATGCAAACCAAAAAGCCGGATAAACAGTTTTTTGATTTGGCCTTTGGGGCGCTGGG
>URRK01000094.1 GCA_900550315.1 uncultured Oscillospiraceae bacterium
GGCCGTACTGCTCTTTCATTAAGCGACCAAGCTTAATGCCAACGCCGTGGTGGTCGTTTACTACGCCGCCATGCGCCAAAGCCGTGCGTACGCCAACCGTCCAAATTTCCTGATGCAGGCGCAGTGCCTCAACCGGATCTTTCGGAACATCCTTTCCATCTACAATAAAGCGGTCGTAAACCATGGCGCCCCACTCATACCAGTGCGAGAAGTGGGCAATAAATTTAACCTGCGGGAATTTTGATTCAATGGCCTGTTTCATGGCCCAGTAAATTTCCTCAATTTTGCCGTACGGCGCAATGGTGTCCATGGTGCCAAACATCTGCGGAATATCCATCATATATCCGGGATAGAAGAAAGTAATTTTCTCGTCCCACCATTTTTCGCCGTACTCGCTGCCTAAGTCCTCGGCGCCGTAACGCTTAAAGGTTTCCAGCAGAATTTTTTCCTCAACAGCTACCAGTTCCTTAACGCCCTCAATCGCAACATTCATAAAGGCGCCCTTTTTTTCTACCCCAACAATTTTTTTAATTAGCGAAGCGGTTTCAGCCTCGTCGTACAGCCGCATTACCGAAGGCTTAAATTTTTGCAGCAGCTCGCGCGCGGCTTTAAACGCCCCGGTCATATCCTGGAATAAAAATCCGCGGAACCGGCGCTCCTCCGGTTGGTCAAAAATACGGATCTGTGCTTTGGTAATAATGCCAAGCGTGCCCTCGGAGCCAATAAAGATCTGGTTTAGGTCCGGGCCGGCTGCGTGCTTTGGCGCGGGCGAGGTGTAAATAATATCGCCGTTCGGCAAAACAACCTCCATTTGTAAAACCATATCGTCAATTTTGCCGTATTTGGTAGAAACAACGCCAATACCGCGGTGCGCCAAAAAGCCGCCAACGGTAGAGCAGGTTAAGGAGGACGGGTAATGCATGGTGGCCTTTCCAACCTCGTTGGCGGCCCACTCAATGTGCTTGTAAATGGCACCGGTGCCGCACTCTATGTACATTCCCTCGGTGTTAACCTCGTAAATTTTATTCATGCGCTTGGTATCCAGCAAAATGCCGCCGCAAACCGGCAAAGCGCCGCCCTGCGTGCCGCCGCCGGCACCCCAAACCGTTACGGGAATTTTGTAGTAGTTTGCAATTTTAACAACCTTAGAAACCTCTTTGGCATCTTTCGGGCATACAACATAATCGGCCTGCGGCATCATGCGGCCGCGGTCTGCCCACATTCTGGAAAGCCAGTAGTAGTCTACACTGTGCGTAACCTTGTCAATTTCCTTAACCGAACAGTTTTCCTTACCTACGGCGTCTTCCAGCTCGGTTAAGATCATGGAGAATAAAAATTCATTTGTTTGCATAATCTGACTCCTTTAAAATTTAATTTGCGAAAGTAAACCGCCTTAAAAAGTTTGGGGCTGCACCGGGCGCTAAGATTTAACGCCCATAAGCCAAAGCCCCGCCCAAAAAGCAGCAGGCCGCGTTTTAGCCGTTAGACAGAAGTTAAACCAACTGCCAAACCCCAAAGAACAAAAGCCCTTTTGTGCGGTTGCTGTTTATTGCAAGCGCTGCAGTTGCCAAAAATACCGCGCCTACAATATACTTAACACTTTACTATTGTATTCCCTGTCGATTTCTGTTACAATGGATGTAACGATTATTCCATTGTACAAATCAACTTTTTTAAGGAGCCGGCATGAAAGAAATTGCTTTTAAAAGCTTATTTTCGCAAAGCGTGCATTTTTACGGCATTGCGGCTGTGCACCGCAAATGGGGCGGCGGCAATAAAAACAATTATTTGGCCCGCGGACGGGATGAAAATATTCTTTCCTACACCATTCGCGGCGGCAAAAACATTTACACTGCCCCAAACGGCAGCCCAACCTTTTGCCTTAAAGCCCCAGCCGTTGTTTTAATTACGCAGGGCGCGCCCTACCTTTCTGAAACAGTTACCTCCACCGCGGCAGAATTTGGCGAAACGGTTTGTATTCGCTTTAAAATGGTAAGCGACGCCGGCGAGCCACTGCGGCTAAAAGAGCATTGGCTTTGCTTTACCGGCGACGACGGCTATTTAACCGACTTATTTTTTGAGGTACTGCAAAATTACCTTAAAACCGAAACCAACATTTTAAAAATTAAAATTGCGCTTTACCAAATTTTCGGGATCTTAAAAAAACAGCTGCCGGAAAACAACGCCGAAACCCAAAATGAGCTGCTGCGCCCCGCCTTTTTGCGCCTGCGACAATACCCCGGTGAAAATTTGCCGGTTAGCGAGCTGGCGCGCCTTTGCAATTTAAGCGAAAGCTATTTTAGAAGCCGGTTTAAGCAACAGGCCGGCTGCTCGGTAACCGATTACCGCAACCGCCTGCGTATTGAAAAAGCCGAACAGTTGCTGCAAAGCTCACTTTGGACGACCGACCTGATTGCCGAAACGCTTGGTTTTTTTGACACTTCGCACTTTTATCGTGTTTACAAAAAAATAACCGGCAAAACCCCGCGCGGCGGGAGTAAATAACCGTTTTTATACAGCTTTTTTGCGCGGCCGGTAACGCCGCAGTGCCCTATTGCAAAAACCGCAAAATATGAGGGCTGTTAACCCTTACTGTAAAATTTTTAAAACAACAAAAATAACCCGCCGGGTAAGTGCTGGTCAGTGCACTTATTCGGCGGGTTTGCTGCCCGGGCAGGCCGGAATACTCCAAGCCTGCAAAAAACGGCAGCTGCCCGGCGCTTGGGAGAATCACGCCGGAGCTATTACAATTGCTTTAGGGAGATTACAGCAACTGTAGCAAAGGAATAAAGGTTATTTGCAAACGCGGCGCGTGGTGTAAAACGCAACGCCGTAGGGAATAATTTGGTCTTTTAACACCTTGTTGGTGTGAATAATTTTCTTATCCGGCGCGGCCAGCTTGGTGTCGTCGGTTGCAAATACATTGTTGGGGTCGTAAACATGGCGGTAAAGCGTAGCATCGCCCAACGAGGTTTCAAACTGCAGGGTTACATTGGCGGCGTCTAAGTTGGTGTTAATTACCATAATGTTGTAGCTGCCGTCCGGTCCCTTAGTCATGGCGGCGTAAACACCGTCCAGGGCCTCCTTACTGCCGGCGTAAACCTTAGCCCCGGTTTGACCCATAATGTTAAACGCTAAGTTAACATAATGGTAAAATGGGTAAACAAAGCTGGAACGTAATAGGGTTGGCATACAGCCCCATAAATGCACACCGCCGCTCCAAGAATCACTTTCGTGATTAGAGTTATTATTCGGCCATTGTTGATCAAACAGCGTCCAGATGGCCGAGCTTTTTAATCCATTGTTTAAAAAGGCCATGTTGGCTAAAGCCATTTGGTAACCATACAGCCCGCTGGATTTCCGATAACCGGTTCCTTGGCTTCCGGCACTCATGCCGTATTCATCGTAGATCCAGTTTTTCGGATCTATAACCGTTTTGACAGTATCAATCTTATCCTGCCAGGCGCTGTAATTGTCGGCCGTAAGGTCGGTGCCTTGGTAACGGTGGGCCGAGAGCATATCTACCGCACCGGTCAGCAAATGTTTCTGGTAATAGTACAGGTATTCGTTGCAAATTTCATCATCACCTGCAAAGTTTGGGCCAATAATTTGAACCGTATTGCGCAGCCCTCGGTTTTTCAGTGCCGTGTGTACCGTATTGGCAGCAGTAGCCTGCATATTTGCACAATTGTCCACAAACTCTTTACGTTCTTCTTTGGTACCCCAATCTTCTTTCCACCAGGCACCCGGCTCGGTGGCGGTAGAAATGTAGGCAGCGTTTTTGGCTCCGTGTGCGTGGAACTGCTCTACCGTATCGGCCATAAATTCAGCGTAATTTTCTAAAATCTTTTGCTGATTTTTGTTCGGGTCGGCAAAGCCAACAAAAACGTCATTTTCGTGTCCGGTTTTATCTTTGTCCACCCAGTGATGTGTGCGCAAACAATAAGTGTTATCGTACCAATAGCTGATCCAGGTTTTCACGCCGCCCTCCTGCAGCTTATTGCTCCACTTGTAAAAGGCTCTCATGCCTTCGCTGTCCCAGTCAAACTTTTTGGTTTTCGCGTCCCAGGCGTAGCCGCCGTCGTAATAAGAGCGGGCAATTTTAATGCCAATGCTCTTGGCGCGGCTTAGCTCTAACTCGGCCATTTCATTGGTTAAAGTGCGGCCCCAATTATCCTTTTGGTAAGCAAAGCCGTGGTACACGCCGTTAAAGCCCAAAAAGTTGTTTTGCACCGGCGTGGCGTTAAAAATTGGTACCGCTGCGGTTGTTACCTCAACATTTTCCTCAAACCGCACATCAAATTCCGGCGAATCAACTTCAGCGCCCTTTACAGTTAAGCTTTCAAAATCGGCCTCTGCCAGTTCGGCAGGTACTTGTTTTTCAGGCAAGCCAAAATTCTGTTTAAACAGCGCTAAGTAATTAAAATCGGTTTTGGCGTTTCCCTCAATAACCAAATAGTAAATGCCGGTAAAATCGGCTATAATTCGGCTGGCCGAATGTACGCTGCCTTCTGCAAATTCGGTACCCTCAACAATATTATTACCGGCAGCATCGTAAGCCAGGTAGGCCTTTGCGCCGTTTTTCGGATCGGCAGAAAAAACCAAATCGGCACGGGAGCCAACCTCTAATTTATAAATTGATTTTTTACCGGCCGCCGAATTAGAAAAATCCACATTTTTTAATTGATTATAAAACGGCTCACAATATGCGTTTTGGTAATTGCGCTCAACCAAGCCGTAAGGCAGTGGCCGAATCGTTACAGCATCTATATACATAGCAAAATCGCCGGCTAAATAAAGGGCAAGATATTTGCTGGGAGCCGTAATTTCGTAGGTCATGGTTAGCCAGCCGTTTTCATCTTTCTCCGTTGTGGTAGTTACAGCGTCGGTAGTCCCGCTCCATTTATCATTAATGTTATTTTCGTAAAAAGCGTATGCCTGATATTTACCAAACGGGCCTTGGCTTTTAAAATTCCAAACATTATCCCACTGGTTTGTAAAATAAATAGAGTGGTACGAACCAACATCACTCCAACTGCTTTCGGGTGTACGAACCGGCTTAAAACGAACGGCAACCTGGTATTTTTCGCCGATTTTTAATTCACCCATGGCGTCGTCAAACAAAGAAATGGCGTAGGTGCCGCTTTTGTTGCTATCGTACTTAATACTGCTTTTTCCGTCGTATACATTAGGGTCGTTCTCGGTAACGGCCTTGTACACCGAAAAGGTGTCAGACATAATGCTACTACCACCAACCCAGTTTTCAAAGCTTTGCTCAAAGCATCCCTCGTCAAGCCACTTGGCATAATAAGTAGTATCAGCCTGCGGATAAATTTTAATATCTACCGGCTTTTGATAAGTAGAATCCTCATACCACCCCGCAAAGGTTTTGCCGGCCGGCGGCGTGGGGTTGGCAACGGTTAAAGGTAGGTTTGCCGGGCCTTCGGCAGCGGCAGGTGCCGTAATACCGGGCGTTTCAAAATTAACCTTAACCGTTGGCATTTCGGTAATACCAACATCATCTAAATAATAGGTTGCACCGCCCCAACTGGTTAAACCAAAATACTTTTGGGTTGCAATAAAATAACATTCAATTTCGGCAAACTGATTTAGGTGTTTATAACCGCTTCCAATATAAAGCAGTGATATACGCTCAGAATAACTCCAAGGGTTATTTCGCACGCTAAGCTGCGAAAAGCTTAGCCCGGTGCCGGAACCAACACCCGTTACCTTTAATTTGGCCGAAAAACGGTAGCCCTTGCCAACCGTTAACTCGGTACTTTGGTTACTTAAGGTTAAAACCTTTGTAGCGGTTGTTACACTGCCGTCTTTATAAAGCGAATGGGTGCCGCTATATACATTTTCGTCATTCACTTTACCGCTGTAAATAGAAAAACCGCTGTTATTTTCAAAGCTTAAATCATAATTTTCAAATCCTTGGTTGTAGGTGCTAGCTTTGTTCCACTTAGCATAAAGGGTGGTTGCAACATCCGGAAATGCATTGCCCTTAAACGGGGTTGCACAGGCCGAATCGGTATACCAACCGCCAAAAAATTCACCCTCTTTTACAGGGGTCTCGGTTAGGCTTAACGCCTGCCCCGGCACACCGGAAATTGGCACAACACTGCTACCGCCATTGCTGTTAAAAGTAACGGTAACCGGCAATGGTGCTTCTACAACCTTTATATCATCAAAATAAACATCCGGCTCGCCACGCCCCCAAATGCTAAGGCCAAGGTATTGGTATTTGGCATTAATAACCAAGCGTACCTCCTGCCATTTGGCGGGGTTGCCGCTAATACCATACTCCTGCCCGCGGTTTGTAGAATCGTAGCTCCAACCGTTAACCTTGTCACAAATTGGTTGAACCCGAATAGAAGTATAGTCCCCTGCCTCTGCGTTAACATAAACCCAAAGCGTTACAATGTAATCTTTACCAACCTCAAGCTGTAAACCTTGTTGGTAAAGGCTGGTAACCTTGGTACCCGTTACCTTTTCAATTTTTAAAGAATGTGTGCCGCTGTGTACAAATTTGTCCCCCTCCGAGCCGGTATAA
>URRK01000095.1 GCA_900550315.1 uncultured Oscillospiraceae bacterium
GGACCCGACCCGCCATTAAATTTTAAAAAGGGGGCGCTTTGGTTGCTGCGTATTGCCGTTTGTGACGACAGCCTGCAATTTTTACAGGCTGCGGCAGCACATATTAAAGCTTGGGCCGAAAAACGAAATATGCCAATTGATCTGCTGACCTGCAGTAACGGGGACGAGCTGCTGCGCCTGAACGCCGCCGACCGGCTGGATATTGTTTTTTTAGATATTATTATGCCGCTGTTAAACGGCATGGAAACGGCGCGCGAGCTGCGGCAGGAGGACAAGGCCGTGCGGATTATTTTTTTAACCTCCTCCCCCGAATTTGCGCTGGACTCTTACAGCGTAAAGGCACAGGGCTATCTGCTAAAGCCGGTAACGCCCGAAAAGCTTTTTGAAACGCTGGACGACTGCGCCCAGTTTTTAGCCAAGGAGCCGGAAAATTTGGTGCTGAAAACCCCTTTTGGCTACCAAAAGCTTTATTTCCACAACCTGGAATTTGCCGAGGCGCAAAACAAACGGGTAATCTTTTATTTAAGCGACGGCGGGCAGGTGCAGTCTATGGATCCGCTTTATTTTTTTGAGGACCGGCTGACCCGCGAAAACGGCTTTTTTAAGTGCCACCGCAGCTATTTGGTTTACCTGCCAAATGTTGACCATTTTAATAGCACGCAAATTGTTACCAAAGCGGGGCGCAGCGTGCCGATTGCCCGGGGCTTTGCCAAGCCGTTTAAAGAGGCTTACTTTGCCTTAATGTTTGAGGAACAGGGGGGCGCTTATGCTGCTGAACGTTCTTAGCTTTTTGCACAACGCCACAACCCTGTTGTTTGGCGTTTACATTTCGGCCGCCTTTTTGGGCGTTAAAATGAACCGTAAAAACATTTTTTCCCTGCTAAGCTTTTCGTTGGCCGTTGGCGGCGTTTACCTGCTTTCTTACTTATTATTCGGCGTTAGCGGAACCGAAAAGCTTTACCCCCTTATTATTCACCTGCCGCTTACCGCGTTTTTAAGCCTTTGGTTTAAGTACCGCCCGGCGCTTTCGGCGCTTTCGGTGCTAACGGCCTACCTTTGCTGCCAAATTAGCAACTGGGCCGGGCTGGCCGCGCTAAACCTTACCGGCGCGCAGTGGGTTTATTACAGTGTGCGCATTGCGGTAACGGTAGCGGTTTTTTTGTTTTTAATTCGCTTTGTTTCAAACGCTGCCGCCGCTTTGCTGCAAAAGCCTACAAAGTCGCTGCTAATTTTAGGGCTAATGCCGTTTGTTTATTATTTGTTTGATTACACCACCGGCGTTTACACCTCCCTGTTATATTCGGGGTTAGAGGCGGTAGTTGAGTTTTTAGGGTTTATGCTTTGCATTTTTTACCTGCTGTTTATTTTTTTGTACTTTAAACAGTACGAGGAAAAGCAGGAGGCCGAGCAGCAAAACCGCTTAATGGAGCTAAAACGCAAGCAATACGAAAAAGAGCTGGCCGCCATTCGCCGTGCCGAGCGGGAAATTTCGATTTTGCGGCACGATATGCGCCATTTTTTATTAAACATTTTAGTTTTTATTCAAAACGGCGAGCCGCAAAAGGCCGAGGAATACATTAACGCTATTATTGCCGCAACCGACAAGACTGCTACCAGAAAATTTTGCAAAAACGAAATTGTGAACATGATACTTTCCTCCCACGAGGAGGAAATGAAAAAAGCCGAAATTCAGTTTACGCACAACATTGAACTGCCGGAGCAGCTGCCTTTTTCGGATGTTGATATTACGGCTATACTCTCCAACGGGTTAGAAAATGCCATTAAGGCCGTAACGCCGCTGCCGACGGAGCAGCGCTTAATGCATTTAGAGCTTAGAATGAACGGGGAAAAGCTGCTGCTTTCGCTGAAAAACCGGTTTGCCGAGCGCCCCCGTTTGGTAGACGGCCTGCCAAAAGCCTACCTACCGGGGCACGGGCTTGGCACCCAAAGTATTCGCTACATGGCCGAAAAACTAAACGGCAACTGCCGGTTTAGCGTAAAAGACGATTGGTTTATTTTGCAGGTGATTTTGTAAATGAAACGGCAACGCCTTTATTCTTATTAAAAAATTTTGTTTTGGTTGCGATTTGTTTGCCCAAACGCAGCGCACCGGCACCAAAAGGTTTTTGGCCTTTTGGCGCCGGTGCTTTTTAAATTTAAACTTTATTTTAAGTTAAATTTTAAGCGGAAAGGTTCAAAGCGCAAAAATAGCTTAAAATTTTGCGCCCTTTTGCCAGCGCCGGCTAAAGCTTTTGCACCGATGCTTAATTTTGCGCGCAAGCAGGCGGCGGTGCCCAAAGCTTTGGCTACTGCCCCTGCCCTGTTTTTTCAGCCGATTGATTACAGTGGCAGCAGCCGCTGTACAAATTGTTTAGCTTTAGGCGCTTTTCGGCCTTGTTTTGCAAAAAATTAATTTTTTCTAACAGCGGCTCTAAAGCCGGATTGCTGTAATAGGCGGCGGTGGCACCGTGCTGGCAGGCAACGTGCAGCGCCGAGCGCAAAAGCCCGTCGGCCAGCATGGCGTCGCCCACCGGGGCAACCACCTGCACGGTGGCGGTAGTTTCGCTTAGCTCAAAAAGGCAATAGCCCAAGCACTGCTGCCCCAGCATTGCCCGAACCAGTTTGGAAGAACCGGTAACCTTTAAACCGTGCTTAGCGTAAAAGGCGGCAACCGTTTGGGGCTCGTTACACACTAAAACCTCTAACATTCTGCCCCCTCCTGATTGCTGACGCTAACATTGGTTAGCCGCTGCAGCTCGCGCTCGTTTAGCTCGCGCCATTTGCCCTGCGGCAGCATACCTAATTTTACCCCGGCAATTTCTACCCGCTTTAGGCGCATAACCTCTAAATTCACGGCCTCGCACATTCGGCGAATTTGCCGGTTGCGCCCCTCGCTAATAATAAAGCACAGCACGGTGCGGTCGGGCTTGGCGTCAATGGTGTGTACATCGCAAGGCAGGGTTTTTCGGCCGTCCAGCTCAATGCCGGTGCAAAGCTGCTCAATTTGGGCGGCGCTGACTTTACCGCGCACGGTAACGCGGTAGGTTTTGTTTACATGGCGGGAGGGGTGCGAAAGCTTGTTGGCAAATTCGCCGTCGTTGGTTAAAAAAATTAAGCCCTCCGAATCCTTATCTAACCGGCCAACCGGATAAAGGCGAACATTTTCTAAATCTACCAGATCGGTAACGCATTTGCGGCCTAATTCATCGCTGGTGGTTGTAACAAAACCGCGCGGCTTGTGCAGCATAAGGTAAACTTTATTTTCGGTTCTAACAATGCGCTTGCCGGCTACCACAATCTTATCGCGCACCGGGTCTACCTTATCGCCAAGCTTTGCCGGCCGACCGTTTACCTTAACCCGTCCGGCCTCAATCATCTCCTCAGATTTTCGGCGGGAGGCCACGCCGTTTTCGGCCATAAACTTTTGCAGCCGTATTTTATATTCTTTCATTTTACTTCCCCTGTTTTGGTTAAAAATATTTTAGTTACAAAAAATTTATTATAAAGCCCTGCCAAAGGGCTTTGTTTATTTTACCACTGCCGCAGCAAAAGCAAAAAGCTTTGCCAAAAGCCAAATAAACGCTTTTTCTGTTCAACTTTGGGGGCAACATCCCCCGCTGCTACCAGCAGCTGCCGGTCAATAACCCGGCCGCCGTACCAGTACTCTACCAAACCAACCGCCTCTCCCGCCGAGGTGGGCGCGTACAAAAAACGCGGCAGCAGCGCCCGTTGGGTAACCGCCTTAGTGTTGTTGCAGGCCAGCGTAAAGGTAACCGGCTCGCTTTTTAACGCAACGGCATCGCACTCGGCCCCAATTACCGCAACTGTTGGCGGCAGGGTGGCTTCGGTTAGGGTTACGCTGCAGCTGTTTTCAAACCCGTAATCCAGCAGCGCGGCATGGTCCTGCCAATCGTTCGGGTCGTTCAGCGTTACGGCTATTAGGCGTTTACCGTCCCGCTCGGCGGCGGTAACCAGGCAGCGCCCGGCCTTTTTGGTAAACCCGGTTTTAACCCCAATTAAGCCGGAGTAGCTTTGCAGCAGCTTATTGTGGTTGGTTAAGGTGTGGCGTACCGGCGGGTTGCCAAAGCTTAGCGTAACGCTTTTGGTAGCGCAAACCTCAGCAAAAAGGTTATTTTGCAGCGCTTCGGCGGTTAGCAGAGCTAAATCGTAGGCGGTGGTGTAATGGGCGTCACCATCTAAGCCCGAAGGTGTTTGGAACGAGGTGTTTTTTAGCCCCAGCGCTTTGGCCCGCAAATTCATTTGCCGTACAAAGCTTTGCACACTGCCCGCAATGGCAATGGCGGCGGTGTTGGCGGCGTCGTTACCCGAGGCCAGCAGCAGGCCGTATAATAGGTCCCGGTAGGAAATAACATCCCCCGGCCGCAGACCCATGGAGGAGCCCTCTACCGCAATCATTTTTTCGGTTACGGTAACGGTTTTGGCAACATCGGGCTGTTCGGCTAAAAGCAGCCCTGTCATTATTTTTGTGGTGCTGGCCATTGGCAGCCTTTTTTGCGCGTTGCTTTGCAGCAAAACATCGCCCGTGTCGGCGCAAAGCACCACGGCGGCGGCCGCCGAGGTAGAAACGGCCCGAGCCGGCAAGCAGCAAACCAACAAACAAACAGCCGGCACTAAGCCGGCCAAATAACGCCAAAGCTTCATTCCACACGCCCCCAATAAAGTAAATTTAACAGTATAATACTATTAAAGGGGGCGCTAAAACATACCTAATTAACCGGCAATAAGCCGGCTAAAATGTTATTCTGCCGTTGGCTCGGCACTATTTTTGGGCTCGGCGCTATTGGCCTTGCTGCGGCCAAAAAGCTCTTTTAGCCGCTCTACGGTGTCGGGCAGCAGATCCATTAACTGAGCCATGGCACCATTCGAGGGCGGATCCTGCATGGAAAGCAGGTCTACCCTGTCCCCGTTTACTACAATAAAGCCCATAGGCGTTACCGTGGCGCCGGCACCGCCGCCCCCAACAAAGGATTGCGAGCTGCCGGCCTTGCTTTTACAATCGGTTCCGCCGCTGGCAAAGCCAAACGAAAGCTTAGAAACCGGAATAACCACCACATTATCCGCCGTTACCGGCTGGCCAATAATGGTATCGGCCGAAACCATGGTGCGAATATTTTCCATGGTGGTTTGCATAATTTCAGAAATGTTTTGTTCGCTCATTTAAAGCACCCTTTCTGTTTAATGTTCGGTTTAATTATTTTCGGCTTGCGCCTGTTCCTCTATTACATCGTCCATGGTAAGCTGCTCGGCGCCGCCTTCCAGCTCCTGCGGCAGTTCGGGCAGGTCTTTTAAGCTGCTAAGCGAAAAGGCCCGCAAAAAGGTTGCCGTTGTGCCGTACAAAAGGGGGCGACCCGGCAGCTCTAAACGCCCTTTTTCGGTAATTAGGTCTTTTTCTACCAGGGTGCTGATAACGCCGGAGCAATCTACCCCGCGCACCTGCTCTACAAACGCTTTGGTTACGGGCTGGTTGTAAGCAATTACCGCCAGCACCTCCAACGCGGCCTGCGAAAGGGGCGTTTTGCGGCGAATATCAAACGCTTTTTTTACATACTCGGCGTACTCCTTACGGCTGGCAAGCTGATAGCAATCGGCCAGGCGCAGCAGTTGAATTCCGCTGCCCTTTTCGGCCAATTTATTTTGCAGCAGGGTGGCCACCTTGCTTAAGGTTTCGTCGTCAATTTCAAAAATCTCGCACAGGCGGGTGGCCTCTACCGGCTCGCCGCCGGCAAACAGCACCGCCTCCAGCGCGGCGGTTAATTCGTTAATCTTCACGCTTTTTATGCTCCTTGCTGAGTTTTACCGTCATTTCATTTCCGGCGCCCTCAATTTTTACTCGGTTTGATTTACAAAGCTCCAGCACGGCCAAAAAGGTTGCCACCAGCTCGGAGCGGTTATGCGCGGCGCGAAAAATTTGGGTTAGCTTTTTTGTTTTTCCGTTCCAAAGGGTGCGAATAACAAAAACAATTTTAGAGGAGACCGAAACCACCTTTTTGGCCACAATTTGGGTAAACACCTTGGTAGAGGTTGGCACCTTGCGCTGCCCACGCCCCACCGCCGAAAGGTACGCGTCGTAAATTAAGCCGCTGCCGTGTACCAGCTGGTAGCGTTTATCTACCTCTAATTTTTCGGGCGGGTGTACAAAACAATCAAACCCGTCGGCCATAGCGCCCAGCTTTTGCGCCATTTTTCGGCACAGCTCATATTCAATCAGCTGGCCGGCCAGCTCGTCCCGCAAAGCTTCGGCCTCCTCGGTTTTTGGCAGCAGGCTAACCGTTTTTAGGTACACTAAGCGAGAGGCCATTTCTAAAAACTCGCTGGCAATGTCCATATCCTCATGCTGCATGGCGCGTATTTGCGCCAGGTATTGATCGCACAGCACCGAAATTTGAATATCGTAAATATTTAATTTGTTTTTGGAAAGCAGCGTTAATAAAAGGTCCAGCGGGCCCTCAAACCCCTCTAACCGGTAGGAAAACGGCTGC
>URRK01000096.1 GCA_900550315.1 uncultured Oscillospiraceae bacterium
AAACGGTAATACCGTTTCGGCTGCGGATGGTGTTTTAAAGGTTACGCGTAGTACGGCTGGAAATACCTGGTTTACTCTCACCCCAACAACTACTGAGTACGCTTTAAAAGAAGGTAATACCTACACGGTATCCTTTGATGTTTTGTTCGATTCTGATTATATTGCCGGGGCAATCGGAAGTAAAAACACTTTGTACATTAATGAAAATCAAAATTCTGAAAATGCTGCCGACTTTTATATTGGTAAGAAAAGTGATTGGCAATCAGTTTCTTACAATTTTAAAGCGCTTGCCGGCTATTTAAGAGTGTATACTTGGGGTTCTGTTGCAAATAGCACCATTCAATTTAAAAACCTTAAAATTACTCCCGTTACCGTGCAAACCGATTTAGAAAAAGCGGTTGCGGCCGAGTTAGAGTACCAAGGTTCCTCTCTGCGCCCGGAGGACGCCGAGAAAAAAGCCAACCCGATTCCCGGCAATAACGGCGAGGCAGCCATTCGCTTTAAATCAAAAATTTCTAACAAACTGCTCAACGAGGGCATTACGGTTAGCAAGGTACATTACAGCGTAGTGGAGTACGGCCACACCTACTTCCGTGAGGACTTAATGGGCGGTAACACGGTGCTGGATATTGGCACCACCTACACCAATGGCAAAGCGGCCAAAAACGCCGTAGCCTACCGTAAAGAAAACGGCGCCGTTACCACCGATATTTGGTTTAGCAAAGATGAAACAAATGTTACTTACACCGCCGCGCTTTACAACTTTACCGAGCAAAGCTACACCTTAACTTATGTAGCCCGGCCGTATGTGAAACTGGTAGCCGACAATTCTACCGAGGAAATTACCGTGTACGGCGCCAATACGCAGTTTGCCGCGTTTAACGATGTGGCCGACCGTGCGTTTTACGCCCACCCGGGTGATGTGTACAACCGTGCCGCAGCCTATACTGATGTAAACGGCGATAGTTGGTCTGAAAGCTACGAAATTCGCAGCGCGCTGTACAACACCGTGCTTTCTAAGCTTTCCGGCCAAGGCTTTAACTACCTTGCTCCTGCAGTGGCAGCCAAATAAGAAAGGTGCGTGTAATTAATGAAAAAGTACGAAAAACCGGAATTAGATGTAAAAGCATACCAGTGCACCAATCAATTAGACGCCAGCGGTGTAAACGGCGATGTTGAAGTTACCGACGATTTTTAAGCATTAGGCAAAATTGCGGCAGGTTTTTTTCGCCTGCCGTAATTGCGCTTTACGCAAAACCCAATAGTTGCAATTTGGGGTAAAGGAGAATATTAATGAAAAAGGTTCTTTCAGTTTGTTTAAGTCTGCTGTTGGGGCTCACCGCACTGGTAGTGCCAAGCGCGGCCGAGGGCGCCGCGGTGTTAACCCAAGGCTTTGAGCAGGATTACGAAATGCAAATTAACAGCAAATGGTCAATTTATACCGCCGCCAACGAGGCCGATGAAAATGTTCACGGCGGCAGTCGATCCCTGCATTACGAGGGGCAGGGCAACAATACCCATGTTGCCAATTTGGCCGACGACAGCTTTTTGCTAACCGTTGGCAAATATTACACGGTTTCCCTTTGGGTTAAAGTAATTAAACCGGCCGAGCTGCCGGAAAGCAGCAAGCAAACCCCAATACAGCTTTGCGAGGGGGTAAACCGCAATCCTTGGGGTCAAAAAGTGCAGCACAATATGCTTGCTGTTTGGGGTGGAATAAATGGGTTTAACGAGTGGCAGCAAATTTCCTGCACCTTTAAAGCACAGTACGCCTATTTAAGCTTTTGGACCTACGGCCCGTACGAATATTTTGTAGACGACATTACGGCCACCGAGCGGCAGGAGGTAACCGTAACCTTTAACGCTAACGGCGGCACCGCCGTTTCGGCAATAACCGGCGTTGAGGGCACCGAAATGACCATGCCGGCCAACCCCACCAAAGAGGGCTGCGTTTTTGCCGGCTGGTATTGGGACGCAGACTTAACGCAGCCGGTTACCGAAAAGGTTTTTCCGGCCCAAAATGCGGTGCTGTACGCCAAGTGGAACGACGGCGCTTTGTATTACGATTATGAAAACAAATTGGCAGAGTTTGCAATCTCCGGCGCCGAGCTGGAGGTAACAAACGAAAAATACAACTCCGGAAGCCACGCTTTAAAGGGTACGGTTACCGGCGGAAATATTTGGATGGGGCTAACGCCAAAAGGCGATACGGTTTACGACTTAACCCCCGGCAAGCGCTACCAGGTAAGCTTTGAGTTGTTTATTGAAACCGGATTAAACGGCGTTTTGGGTGCGGTTACAACCGGGAATAACGGCCTTTGGCAGTTGGATAATAACAAAATTCCTGCGCCGTATTCCTGCGGTATTTCGGCCGCCGGAAAAGCCGAGTGGCAAACCGTTACTGGTGAATTTACAGTGAAAGAAAATTGCAGGCTGCTGCACCTTTACACCTGGCTGCCTGTTGGAACGGTATTTTACTTAGATAACCTAAAAATAAAAGAGGTACAGGCCAAGGTGCAGTTAACGGTAGAATATAAAGATGAAACCGTACGCCTGACGGATTTAGAAGGCAATGATTTAAACGCTGAGGTAACGGTACAGCAAAGCCTGCAGTTTAAAGCGCTTTGCGCCAACGGGGTAACCCCGGTTGTTAAGGCTGGCAGTGCAACCCTAACGGCAGATGAGAACGGCGTTTACAGCTACGAGGTTGGCGAGAGCAACTTTACCCTAACTGTTTCGGGCAGCGGCATGACGGCCGCGCAAAACCACGCGGTAGGCGTTGGTCTGAACGGCGAGGACCTTACCACCTACAACGCCGAGGTGTTTAGCGCGCCCCTTTGGCAGGGCAGCACCAGCTACCAGGAAGCCGCCATGTTCTTTAACACCATTGACGGCCAGCAGTGCTTTGAAAAATCGCTGGCCTACCCTATTGACGATGTTGTTTCGGTTCGCAGCGCAAACTTAAAAACCTACTACATTAAAGGGGTAGATTATAAAATAGAAAACGGCAAGCTGATTTGGCTGGAAAACGGCAAAATGCCCATTTACCAAAGCGCTTTAGCCGTGCCGCGTAACGCCGATGACGCTTACAACGACCCCACTTTAGCCGATCACGGCAACGTAAAGCAGGCCGATTGGTATTATATTGACAACGAAAAAGGGCTGTATTTAATGTGGGACGGTTACCATGAAAACAGCACGGTTTATGTAACCTACACCCACAGCAAAACCTGGGCCGATTTAGGGCAGCAGGGTTACACGCCAACAGTGCCCGAGGCACAGGGCAACAAGCTTGGCAGCCTTTACAGTAAGCTTGCCGGCGGCGGCAATATTAATGTGCTGGTTTACGGTGATTCTACTGCAACCGGAGCGGCCTCCAGCGGCGCGCAAATGAATTACGATTTGTTTGACCGCGATGGTAAAGTTCAACCCCGCAGTGCCGGCACCCGCATAAACGCCCCAACCTTTTTTGAGCAGGCAACGGCCAAAATGGTTCAGGAATACGGCATTGGCAACCCCGTTACCTATTACAACATTGCGCTGGGCGGAACCGGCTCCGGCTGGGGAAAAACCGAACTGCAAAACCGTGTGGATTTAATGAATGCCTACTACGGCAAAACGGTTGTGCCGGATGTAATTTATGTAAAATACACCGCAAACGACGAAGGCGCGGGCACCAACGAAGAAACCCTGGCAGCCTACAAAGCTAACATGAGCGGTATTGTAAGCCAGTTTAAAAAGCTGTACCCCAATGCGTCTATTGTGCTGGTTTCCGGAAAGGTTAACAACAAAAAATCTGCTGTGTACAGCAACTTAGAGTATTTACTGCAAATGGAAAACGCGTTGGTCGAAATTGCCGCCGAAAATGCGGACTGCATTGTGGCGCGCGGCAGCTCGCAGTTTGTGCAGTTGGTAAAGTCTAAGGATGTGGAAGATTACCTTTCCAACAATATTAACCACGCAAACGATTTTTGGGCCAAAACAATGGGTCAGGTTATTGCCGCCAGTATGTCTAAAACCGTGCAGCCGGGCGATGTAAACGGCGACGACGCGGCAGATTTAAAGGATGTACTGCTGCTAACCCGCTATGCCCTTGGCAGCGAGGTTGAGCTAAACGCCCGCATGGCCGATGTAAATAGCGACGGCAGTATAGATTTAAAAGACGCCGTTTATTTGGCGCAGCACCTGGCCGGCTGGAAAGACCGGCCGCTGCACACCGTTACCGGCACCTTTACGGCGGTAGCCGAGCAGGGCACCAACGCCGGATATGTAAAAGCGGCGGGCAGCGCCTTTACGGCAGTGGCCTTTCACGGCAACGAATTTTTGGGCTGGTTTAACGAGTCCGGCGAGCTGCAAAGCAAAAATTCAACTGTTTCGCAAAAGGATATGATTGGGAACTTGACCGCCAGGTTTAAGGATAACAACCTGTTGAGTGAAATTGGCGGCGGCTATGAGGTTCATTCCGCCCCTAAGGTATATAACGGCAGCAAGGGGGAGGAAGTCCCCACCGACAAGCCCGGCTTTTATTCCAGCACGGTGTTTTATTCTTTGCTGAACGGTGTTGCCTACAGCGGCGCAAAAAGCTTTGCATTAATGACGCGTTGGCAATACCCCTTAATTAGCGTTCCTGTGCTGGAAAAGAACACCCAATACGCCGTTTCTTTTAAAGTAAAGCTAAACACCTTAGAGGGGGGTGCTAGGTTTGAGGGCATGCGTGTTGCCCCAACCAACATTAAAAATTTTGGTGACGCCGCAAAATGTGGCATTGGCGGGTTTGAAACTACCATTACCGGTGACACCGATTGGCACGAGGTTACCTTTAATTTTAATACGGGCGACCTTACCGCAGTAAATTTAACCTTTTTCTATGTAGCCGCAGATAAGGACGACAAAAACAACGCCTTAAACATTGACGAACTAACCATGTGGAAATTACCGAACCAGGAAAGCTACAAGCAATACAGCATTACCGCCGAGGCCGAAAACGGGCTGGCTTACACCAATTTAATTTCGGGCGGTACGGCGGTGCAAAGCGGCAGCAGCGTTATTTTTACCTGCTCCCCGAAAAACCGCGACGCCGAATTTTTAGGCTGGTTTAATAAAGCGGGCGAAAAGGTAAGCAGCGCCAAGGTATTTGCGGTAGATTCGGTAAAACAAAATTACAATTTAACCGCAAAATTTACCGTTGGCACCGTGCCCAAGGACCTCGAAAACACCGCGGCAATTACTAAAGCTTTGCAGGAGGACGGCTATTACGCCCCGCTGTTTGAAAAAGCTATTGCCAACACCGGCAACCGGGCGCTTTTAGCCAAAATGGTGCAAAAGGCCAAAAACGGCGAGGACCTAACGGTAGTGGGGCTGGGCGGCTCTATTACGCAGGGCGCCGGCGTTGGCTGGAGCGAGGACCAGCATTACACCCGCTACATTAACCGGGTGGGGGCGTACCTGCAAAAGCAGTTCCCCAACATTAAGGTAAATGTAATAAATGCCGGCATTGGCGCAACCTCCTCCCTTTTAGGTAAAAGCCGAATGCAGGCGCAGGTGTTAAGCCACAACCCGGACCTGGTAATTGTAGATTTTACAACGAACGACGGGAGCGACGACGAGCGGTACAATTACAGCTACGAGGCCATAATCCGCACCCTGCTGGAGCAGCAGGTGGCAACGGTGGCGGTAATGTTCGGGCCGGTAAAATCGACCGAGTACAACAACGGCGTTTATATTAAAAGCGGCAACTGCGTAAATGTGCACCTGCCGATTTTGCAGTATTACGACGTACCGGTAATAAACTACTACGACGCCACCTGGGATTATTTAGACAGCAACGGTGACGGGCAAAACACCGCCGAGGATATTGCCCAATGGAAGGCGTTGGAGTACGATTACATTCACCCGAATTTTGCCGGGCATCTGCTTTCGGCAAACGCTATTGGCTATTACCTGCAAACGGTAATAGATGGGGTAGACCAAATAGATAAAACCGTACCGCAGGTGCCGCAGGCGCTGTTCCGCAAGGCAACTGCCAGCTATTTAAACTACACCATGTACACAACCGAGAATATTGGCGGGCTAATAACCAAAACCGAAAAGGTTAAAACGGGGGGTTACGGAAATGTAGACGCCAACACGATTACCGATTGGAAACCGTGGCTGATTGAAAAGGGCGGTTATATTGAGCTAACGCTGAATTCGCTTGAAAGCCTGACCCTAATGCATGTAACCGGGGCGGCCACCGTTAAGAATATTAACGGCAAAGAGGGCGAAAACATAACCCTTAGCGAGAACAGCAGCGTACGCGTAACGCTAAACGGGCAGGGCATTTTATCTGACTCTACCAGCGGCAGCGGCGGCGTACTAAACTGGGCCTCCGGCACTTACACCGAAAGTGTAACCGGGCCGGTTACACTGCGTATTGAGTGCCTTTCCGGCACCTACTGCCTAACAAGCATTTTAATTAGCCAGTAAAAACCAAATAAAAAACACAGCCGCCG
>URRK01000097.1 GCA_900550315.1 uncultured Oscillospiraceae bacterium
CCGCCTATTTTAAAAACCTATTATCGGATTTTTCGCCCATGTCGGAAAATTTACGCATTTATTTTGATTTAAGCACCCGAAAGCTAAGCTTTATGACGCATTATTACCACAACCCGTTTGTGGTGCGCTGCTTTGACGGCGACTACCGGTTTCAGGAGCTGCAGCAGGAAATTTCTAACAGTGATCAGGTTAGCAAAAATTTAGCCGACTACTATTTTAGAGACGACGCTCCGCGCATTTTTGAAAACGGCAAGGTGAGCTTGGAAAAGCTGAACGAGGTGATGCAGACCGCCGATTTAAGCGACGCCATTAAAAACGGGCTGTTCTCGTTTTACATTAACCCGGAGGAAAGCTTAAACAACCTGCTGTACGAGCTGATTACCAAAAATGTTGAACTGAACATGAAGTACGAGGAGCAGAAAAAGACCCTGACCCTGCTGGAGCAGAATTTTGATTTGGATTATGTAACCGAAAACTTGAAAAAATGTAAGGATTCCAGCGTGGATATGACGGATTTTGAGAACATTCGGGTATCGTTTGCGCTTTTTTCGAAAAACCTAATTAAGTTTAAGTTTTTAGAAAATACCTGTGAAATTATGCTGGGCCGTGATTACATCGATTGCATGGACTTTTTAATAAAACAAAGCAAAGCCCCGGATTTAGAAAGCTTTGGCTCGGCGGTTTCGGAGCCAAACCGGGTAAAAATTTTAAATTATATTTTAGAATACGGTGAGGTTACAATTCGCGAGGTGGAGCAAAAATTCGGCTTTTCCGGCACCAACACCTACTACAATCTTTCCCTAATGATCAAGTCCGGCATTTTAAAAACTCGCAACCGGGGCCGCATTGTTTTGTACAGCGTAAACACCAATTACTTTACGGCACTGCGCACGGCTTTATTAAAGTACGCCGAGCCCAAACGGCATTTGTAAAATTAAAAGGTTTTTAAAATAGGTAACCTTTAAAAACGGCGCAAAAAAAGCAGCTGCAAAGGCTTAAAGCTTTTGCAGCTGCTTTTATTCTTACAAAAAATTTGGGCTTACCCGCGTTTTGCTAAAACCTCTTTTTCGTAGCGGCGCACCTCGGCCAGCCAGTTGGCCTGAACCGGAACATTATTTTTAAAGCAAAAATAATCCCACACGGCGCCAAAGGGGTAGGTTTTATACTCCTCGGTCAAGGCAAGGCGGGCAGTGTAGTCGCCCTCTAACTCAATTTTTTTCAAAGCCTCGGTTGGCTCTAACATGGCGCGGAGCAACGCCTTTTGCATATTTCTGGTGCCAATAACCCAAGCGGCAATGCGGTTAATGCTGGCGTCAAAAAAGTCTAACCCAATGTAGGTGCGGTCAATCAGCCCGGTGCGAACCAAAGACTGTGCAATGGCCAGCAGCTCATCGTCCATAATCACTACATGGTCACTGTCCCACCGAACGGGGCGGCTTACATGCAGCAGCAAACGGTCGGTAAACAATAAAGTAGAGGGGATTTTGTCGGAGATCACCTCGGTGGGGTGAAAATGCCCGGCGTCTAAGCAATACATTTTACGGCGAGATACGGCGTAGCCCAGGCAAAATTCGTTAGAGCCTACGGTGTAGCTTTCGGCCCCAATACCAAACACCTTGCTTTCTAAGGCGTCACGGGTATTTTTCTCGTCGTACTGGTCGGCAAAAACCTCGTCCAGCGCCGTCATCATGCGGTAGCGCGGCGCCTCGCGGTCTATTGGAATATCTTTATATCCGTCGGGGAACCAGAAGTTGGTTACCGCGGTTTCGCCCAGCTGCTCGCCAAAATAGTTGGCAATTTTACGGCTTTGCTTGCAGTGTCGGATCCAAAAATCGCGCACGGCCTTATCGGCGCTGCTAATGGTAAATCCGGAATCGGCCATGGGGTGGCTAAAGCAGGTTGGGTTAAAATCCAACCCCGTTTTTTGCTCCTTGGCCCACTGCACCCAAGATTCAAAATGGTGCGGCTCTAAGGCGTCTAAATCCACCTTTTCGGCGGTGTCGGCGTAAATGGCGTGCAAATTTAATTTTTGCCGGCCCGGAATTAAAGACATAGCCTTGTTAATATCGGCCCGCAGCTCCTCGGCGGTGTTGGCCTTGCCGGGGTAATTGCCGGTTGTTTGAATACCGCCGCTCAGGGCAATATCCTTAAACAAAAAGCCGCCAACATCGTCCCCTTGCCAGCAGTGCATAGAAATAACCGCTTTTTGCAGCTGCTCTAACACAGCGTCGGTATCTACCCCAATGGCGGCGTACTGTTCTTTGGCTAATTCGTAAGCTTTTTCAATATTCATTTTTTAACTTCCCCTTCCTGTGTAAAATATTGCAAGAATATTATAACACAGGCCGGCGCAATTGTCTATCCCACAATTTTACCTGTTTTATTCCCGCTTTTTAATTTACACCCGGCGCCCGCCGGCAGCCAACCGTTTTACCGTAAAAAGCAGCTGCTCAACCTCCCGCGCGGTGTTAAACCCGGCCGGGCTTACCCGTACGGTGCCAACCTCCAGCGTGCCAAGCCGTTTGTGCGCGCTGGGGGCGCAATGTAGTCCGCCGCGCACGCAAATGCCAGCGTTATTCAGCGCGGCGGCAACATCGTTAGAATTTTTGCCGCGCAGGTTAAAGCTTAGCACCGGAGTGTAAAACCCTGCCGTAGGCGGCGGGGTATAAAGCTGTACCCCGCCCATTTGCGAAAGGCCGGCGTAAAGCTGCTGCAAAAGCTTTAGCTCGTGGCTGTACAGGCGATCGGGCCCCACCTGCTGCACATATCCCAGTCCGGCGCCAACCCCGGCAATACCGGGCAAATTAACCGTGCCCGGCTCCAGCCGCTCGGGCAGCTCTAACGGCTGCGTTGGCATGGCCGAGGCAACGCCGGTTCCCCCCTCTAAAATAGTGAACGGCGGCGGCTGGCGCGCAATTAATACCCCAACGCCCATTGGGGCGTACAGGCCTTTATGCGGGGCAATGCAAAGGTAATCTATTTGCATTTGCTGCATATTAATAGGCAAAATGCCGGCCGTTTGAGCCGCGTCGACTACAAAAATAATGTTGTTTTTGTGGCAAAGCGCCCCCAGTTTTGCAACAGGCAAAACCTCGCCCGTTACATTGGAGGAATGGGTGCAGGCAATTAAGCGGGTGTTAGGGCGCAGCAAATGCTCAAAGGCGCGCAGCGTAGCTTCGCTGTCGCCGAAAATTACCTCGGCCACCTCAACCTCTACGCCCATTTTTTGCAAAGCGTAGGCCGGTCGGGTTACGGCGTTGTGCTCTAAGGAGGAAAGAATACAGTGGTCGCCCTTTTTTAAATTTCCCTTTAACGCCATGTTCAGCGCCGCCGTACAGCTCGAGGTAAAAACAACCCTGTCCTCCCCCGGGGCGGCAAAAAATTCGGCAACCTTTTTGCGGGTTTCGTAAACCATCTCCCCCGCCCGTACCGAGGCCGCGTGCCCGCCCCTGCCCGGGTTTGCCGAATAAAGCTGCAAGGCGCGTTCTACCGCGCGAATTACCTGCGGCGGCTTTTTTCCGGTTGTGGCAGCGTTATCTAAATAAATCACTTTTCTCACCTACCCTTTTTGGTTTTATTAAAGCACGCCTACTGGGGCAAAACACGCAAATAGCGCACACCGTTTTCCTCCAGCAGCCGCACTATTTTTTCGCGGTCGCCGCGCGCAGTAATGCCGTAACCGCAGCCAAACCCTTTAATATCCCCCGAAAGGCGTTTCAGCTCCGCCGAAAACCCGCCCCGGCGCAAAACATCCCGCCCTTTCATGGCGTAGGTTATGGTTCCGGTCGCAATAAAAAATTGTTCCATCTTTCTACCGGCCTTTCTAAACAAACAGTTTAAATACCAGGTTAATGGTAAAGCACAGCAACATTCCCGTTGCGGTTGGCAGCAAAAAGGCCACCGCGGCCCACTTTAGGCTACCGGTTTCTTTTTTAATGGTTAGCAGTGTGGTAGAGCAAGGCCAGTGCAGCAGCATAAACACCGTGGTGCAAAGGGCGGTAACCACCGTCCAGTTGTTTTGCACAAACAGCGCTTTTAGCGCTGCAAGGCTGGCGTACTCGGCCAAAGTTCCCTGCTGCAAATAAATCATCATAATTAAAGGAATAACAATTTCGTTTGCCGGAAAGCCTAAAATAAACCCCAGCAAAATGGCGCCGTCTAAGCCCAGTAATTGCCCAAACGGGTCTAAAAAGCTGCGGCAGTAGGCAAGCAGGCTGGCACCGCCCACCCGCACATTAGCCAGCAGCCAAATGATCAGCCCGGCCGGCGCGGCCACTGCCACGGCGCGCCCCAGCACAAATACTGTTCGGTCCAGCACCGAGCGCACAATAATGCTGCCCAGTTTGGGCCGGCGGTAAGGCGGCAGCTCTAATAAAAACGAGGAGGGCTGCCCCTTTAACAGCGTAACCGAAAGCAGCTTAGAATAAAGCAGCGTTAGCCCAAGGCCAACCAAAATTATCGCCGTTAGCACCAAGGCCGAAACCAGCCCGCTAAACCCGCCGCTTACCGTAAAAAACATTGTTATTAAGGCAATTAAAGCAGGAAAACGGCCGTTGCAGGGCACAAAGCTGTTGGTTAAAACCGCAATTAGCCGCTCCCGCGGGGAATCTATAATACGGCAGCCGGTAACGCCGGCAGCGTTGCAGCCAAAGCCCATGCAGGTAGTTAGCGCCTGTTTTCCGCAGGCGGCACAGCGCGAAAAAACACCGTCTAAATTAAAGGCAATACGCGGCAGGTAGCCAACATCCTCCAGCAGCGTAAATAAGGGAAAGAAAATTGCCATAGGCGGCAGCATAACCGAAATGATCCAGGTTACCGTGCGGTACACGCCGCCAATAAGCAAATTGCTAAGCCAAAGCGGCGCCCCTAGCGCGCCGGCAAAGCCGGTTAACCAAACCTCTATTTTAGTAAACAGCTGCCACAGCAGGTTTGAGGGGTAATTGGCCCCGGTAATTGTAAGCCAAAGCACCAGCAAAAGCAACAGCGCCATGCAAACCCCGCCGGTAAAACGCCCGGTTAAAAAGCGGTCTAACCGATTTGTTCGTTTGTCGCGCGGTGTTTCGGTCCGGCCAATTACGCTGCCGTCACACAGCTCCTCCGCCGTTAGCACCGGCGCCGAAGCTATGTATTTTTGCAGTTGGCATTTTGTGCAGCCCTGCTCTTGCAGCTTGTTTAAGGTGTTTAAAACCGCGGCCTGCGTTTTGCCCTTAAAGCAATCTGCCCCGCCGTTTTGCTTTAAGCTTTCTAACATTAATGGGTCTTGCTCTAACAGCTTTAGGGCTAAAAATCGCCCGGGCAAAAGGCTTGGCAACGGAAGCTTTTGCAGCTGTGTTACTGCCTGCTCTACCATTTTGGGGTACGGCACCTTAAAGCCGGGGCTTTCGGGCGCCGCTACTGTTTTTTCAACTGCCGCAACAAGTTCTTTAATTCCGCGGCCGGTTTTGGCAACCGTGCCAACCACCGGCACCCCCAGCTTTTTAGAGAGCGCCTTTAACCGCACCGTAACGCCCCGCTTTTTTGCTTCGTCTAACAAATTAACGCACACCACAACCTTGCTGCTAATTTCCAACACCTGCAGCACCAGGTTTAAATTGCGCTCCAGGCAGGCTGCGTCACAAACAACTACCACGGCGTCCGGCCGGCCAAAGCAAAGGTAGTCCCGCGCTACGGCCTCCTCGCGCGAGGCGCAAAGCAGCGAGTAGGTGCCGGGCAGATCTACCAAAACCAAATCGCCGTTTTCTTTACACCGACCCACCGCGTTGCAAACGGTTTTGCCGGCCCAGTTCCCGGTGTGCTGGTTCATGCCGGTCAACCGGTTAAATAATGTGCTTTTGCCAACATTAGGGTTGCCGGCAAAGGCAATCATTTTATCGCTAGGGCACAGCCGCTCCCCTTTAAATTCGTGCAAAGCGGCTCCGGTGCCAACCGAGTCAGCCGTTAAGCCCATGCTCATCGCCTGCCGTTTCCAAGGGGGCGCAAACGGTAATGTTTTTGCTGTCGGCCCGGCGCAGCGCAATTAATGCACCGCGAATTTTAAAGGCCGAAATACCGCCGCTTTGCCGCTGCAGCTCGCAGGTTACCAGGGTGCCCTCTATTAAACCAATATCCCGCAGGCGCCGCTGCAAAACGCCGGCCTGCTTTAAGCCCGTAACCCTGCCGCGCTGCCCGGGTTTTAATTCTGCTAAAGTTTTTACCAAATTTACCACCGCCCGTCTAACCGCCGTACCCCAAACCGGCCTTGTAAAAAACAGCCTTTAAAACACATTTTAAAGGGCAAAGTTTCAAAATTTTTAAATTTACCCGTATAAACTTTGGCTTGCCCTAAAAGCCGCCTTAAAAGCAGGGCCTTAACGGGTGTACTGCGGTTAAGTTATTACAAGCCAGTTTATGCAAAAATTAAACGGTTGGTGCTTGCTATTTTAGGGGCCGAGTGGTAAGATTATTGGGAAGCCGAACTACACCGGCCGGTTAAAGCAAGGGTTTACATTC
>URRK01000098.1 GCA_900550315.1 uncultured Oscillospiraceae bacterium
CTCCAAAAATTGTATTACTTTTAGAGGTTATTATAAATTTATTTTAAAAAAATTGCACCCCGGTATTTTAACCCGCCCTTACAACGGGCCAACAAGCTAATGCTTTACCCCTTTGTTTTGCTGCGGCACGGGGCGGTTTACGCCAACCAAACAGCGCCGCAAAAGGCAAACGCTAAAACGGGCCACAAAAAGGCGCACCACAAAGCAATTCACAAAAAAAGCACCCCAAAGGCGGGCGCAAAAATGGCGAACCCCAAACCGCGCTGTAATAAAGAGTGCACCCTAAAAAGGCAGCAAAAACGCACAAAAAAGCCGCGCAGCTTTTGCTGCGCGGCGAAAAGTTTTTGTAAAACCCTTTTGTTTTTGCTTAGTTGCAAATGGTAATTTGGGTTTCTTTATCAAACAAATGGATCTTTTTCGGGTCAATGGTGATTTGAATAGTATCCCCCGGGCGGGCGTTAGAGGCCGGGTCAACACGGGCATTAATTGAGTGACCCTCACAGTTCATGTAAAGGTAAGTCTCGGCACCCATTAGCTCGGTAACTTCTACATTCGCGGTAACAATACCCTGCGGAATGCTCTCCAAATAGTTCGGCTCGTCATGCACATGCTCGGGACGAACGCCGATCATTACTTCTTTATCAACATACGGCTCTAAAGCGCCTTTTTCGTTCTTTTCCTTGGGTAATAAAATCTGGTACTTTACGCCGGCACGGGTCTTGGTATCTTCCGAGCCAAATTCGGCGTAAAAATCGTCGCCCTTTTTCAGCACCTTGCCCTCAATAAAGTTCATTTGCGGGGAGCCAATAAAGCCGGCCACAAACATATTGCAGGGTTTATCGTACAAAATCTGCGGAGCGTCGCACTGTTGAATTAAACCGTCTTTCATAACAACAATGCGGGTACCCATGGTCATAGCCTCGGTTTGGTCGTGCGTAACATAAATAAAGGTGGTACCTAAGCGCTGGTGAATTTTGGTTAACTCGGTACGCATTTGGGCGCGCAGCTTGGCATCCAGGTTAGAAAGCGGCTCATCCAGCAGGAATACCTTAGGCTCACGAACAATAGCACGGCCCAAAGCAACACGCTGGCGCTGACCACCGGACAAAGCCTTAGGCTTGCGCTCTAATAAATGCTCAATATCCAAAATGCGGGCGGCCTCTTCTACGCGGCGCTTAATTTCCTCCTTAGAGGTTTTGCGCAGCTTTAAGCCGAACGCCATGTTGTCGTAAACGGTCATGTGCGGGTACAAAGCGTAGTTCTGGAAAACCATGGCAATGTCGCGGTCTTTCGGGGCAACATCGTTTACAACCTTGTCGCCAATGTAAAGCTCGCCGCTGCTAATTTCCTCCAACCCGGCAATCATACGCAGGGTGGTAGATTTACCGCAGCCGGAAGGGCCAACCAGAATAATAAACTCTTTGTCTTTAATTTCAAGGTTAAAATCCGAAACGGCAACAACACCGCCGGGGTACTTTTTGTAAATGTGCTTAAGGGAAAGACTTGCCATTTTTTAAGACCTCCTAAAAATTGCACGGCTGAAAGGTCAACCGAATATACAACTATATTATACCAACGCAAGCCGGGAATTACTATACTTTAATTATCCAAACTTTTAAATTTTGTTTTGGCACATTTGCATAACATTTTTTTAAAGGAAAACATTACTGACAAAAGATTTTTTATTTTTAGCAAAATATTGTATTTTTTATGCAATAAAGCTCTTCGGCCGTTAAGGGCCGCGCCTGGCCGGGCAAAAGGTTTGGCGGCAGGCTTAACCCCGCAAAGCTAATGCGCTGCAGCGCGTTTACCCCCAGCTGAAAAACGCCGAACATCCTTTTAATTTGGTGGTACTTGCCCTCGTAAATTTCTACCCGAACGGTGTTGCCGCCGACCGGGCTTAACCGCGCGGGCGAAAGCTTGGTGCCGTCGGCCAGGGTCACGCCGGCTTTAAAGCCCTGCACTACCTGCTCGGTTATGGGGCCGTCCAGCGTTGCCAAATAAACCTTTGGCACCTTTTTGGCCGGTGCCAGCAGGCGGTGGGCAAAATTGCCGTCGTTGGTAATCAGCAGCAACCCGGTTGTGTTTTTATCCAGCCGCCCTACCGGGAACAGGCCGTGCCGCTTTAGCTCGGGCGGCAAAAGGTCTAACACGGTTTTTTGGCGTTTATCGGCAGCGGCCGAAAGCACCCCAGCCGGTTTATTTAAAAGAATGTAGCTGAATTTTTGGTAATTGGCGGCAGCGCCGTTTAACAAAACAGGCTGTTCGGGGTCTACTTTGGCGGCAATGCTGCGGCAAACGGTGCCCTGCACCGTTACCCGGCCCGCCAAAATTTCCTTACGGGCCTGCGCTCGGGTTAAGCCAAACGCCCCGGCAATTATTTTATCCAGCCTTTCCAATTAGATCCCTGCCTTTTATAACACTTCTTGCGTTTTTGTTTTAATACCGTTCTTTGCGTTTCAATTTTATCAAAAATTTTAGCGCGTTTTAAACAGCCCTTGCGCTTTTATTACAGCCTTAGCGTTTTTATTATAGCCCTTGCGCTTTGGGGTTAACCCGCAAAGGCACCTGCACCCGCGCAGAACGCCCAACCGGAGCACTTGCACGAAACACCCGACCGGAATATTTAACCTGAACCCCCCCGGAGTGCCCGACCTGAAAGCTCGCCCGGCACCTTTGCCGACAGCCGTTACCTTTTAATAAGCGGCAGCTCGTAACCGTCGGTTACCGAAATGGCCGTAATATCCCCGCCAATAATTTCGTTGTTTAAAACAATTAGGTGGGCGTAAACATCATTTCGCTGCGCGTCTTTAATTTTGTAGGTGTACAGCACCGCGCCCCGGCCCCGGTAAGGGGTTAGATCCAGGCCGGCCCGTTTTTGCAAATTATTGTAGTTGCTGTAAACCTGATTAAAGCTTTGCGGAACGGTAATGTTTTTGCTTTCCTCCGCCTCAATTTCGTCTACCTCGTACCCCAAATTTTTTAAAAACAAAATGCGTGCGGCCGGGTCTACCCCGTTTTTTGTGCCGGACTGAGCAGCCGGCGTTGCCGCCCGCAAAGCAACCGTGCAAAGCAAAATAACCGCCAAAAGCAAAGTGGTAAAAACAGCGGTTAGCCGCCTGCGCGAAAACACCCGAAAAAACATTTTGCAACACCTCAACCCATTATATGGACCAAAAGCGCCGGCTATGCCGAAACGCCTTGCCAAACAGCCCACCGCCCCTGCTTTTGGGGCAGGCCAAGCGCCAATAACACAAAAACGATTTTGCAGCCTTACGCTTATTTCATTTTTGGCTTTCGGGCTTAGGTTTGCAGGTTTAGATTTACGGGTTTAGGGTTACAGGGTTAGGTTTGCAAGTTTGGACATTTGCGTTTATGCTTTGAGTTTATATTTGCGGGTTTTAATTTCTCGGCTTAATTTTATAACAATATATTTTATTGCGGCTTACCCTACGCCGCTTATTTTACTCGATTAAACAAACCGCGTGGGCCGCAATGCCCTGCCCGGTACCGGTAAAACCCAGCCCCTCCTCGGTGGTGGCCTTTACGCTAACAGCCGAAACCGGCAGCCCTAAAGCGCCCGCAATGTTTTGCCGCATTTTAAGGGTAGCGCCCTGCAGCTTTGGGCGCTGCGCCAGCACGGTAGCGTCAACATTCTGCACCGTGTAGCCGGCATTTTGAACCAGCTTGCCCACCTTTGCCAGCAGCTCCAGGCTATTGGCGTTTAAAAAGCGTTCGTCCTGCGGGGGAAAATGCACCCCAATATCCCCCAGCGCCGCGGCGCCCAGCAGGGCGTCGGCAACAGCGTGCAGCAGCACATCGGCATCGGAGTGGCCGTCCAGCCCGCGCTCAAACGGCAACTCTACGCCGCCTAAAATTAATTTTCGGCCCGGAACCAGGCGGTGAACATCGTACCCGTGACCTATTCGCATTTGGTATTCCCCTTTAAAAACGCCTCGGCAATTATTAAATCCTCCGGCGTAGTGATTTTAATATTTTTATAATCGCCCGGCACGATGTAAACCGGGTACCCGGCCTGCTCCATAAGGGCGCAATCATCGGTAAAATCGGCTAACTCAGCGGTTTGCAGCGCGTTTTTGTAATTGGCAACGCGAAAGCCCTGCGGGGTTTGCATGGCGCAAAGGCTGCTGCGATCCACATTTTTTAAAATTTTGCCAAGACTGTTGGTTTGCTTAATGGCATCCTTTACCGGCACAGCGGCCGCTGCGGCCGAAAATTCCTCCACCCCGGCTATTACGCGGGAGATGACCTTTTCCGACACCAGCGGGCGGGCGCCGTCGTGAATTAAAACGGTATTGACCCCGGATTTTTGAATAAAATCGAACCCGATTTTAACCGATTCGGCACGGGTTTGGCCGCCAGGCAAAATATCGCTGACCTTTGTAAGCTTAAATTTTTCGGCAAGCTGCTGCACCTGTAGCACGCTTTGACTTTTGGTTACAACCGCAATGCACTGCACCAGCGGGTGATTTTGAAACGCCAACAGGGTATGCGCCAGCACGGGCGCCCCGTTTAACGGGGCGAAAAGCTTATTTACCCCGCCCATGCGCTCGGCGCTGCCGGCAGCGGCAACAATAACGCCAACGCCGCCGGTTTGCTGCTGCGTAGTATATTGCAACGCAAAGGTTTTTGTTTTCACAGTACTACCCCACCTTATTTTACGCTTTTTTGGGCGGCCGCCTGCAACGCGCCCTCGTTTTTAACGGTTATTTGAAAAGCGGCAGTTGCCAGCGCAAAACCTACCGCCAGGCCGGCAAGAACATCGCTTAAATAGTGCACCCCCAGTGCCACGCGGGAGAAGGCAATGAATACAGGCAGAATACCCAAAAGACAAAGCACCACTGTTTTTAAAGCGCCTTTTTTTAGATAGCGGTGCGCCAGCAAAAACAGTGTAAAGTACAAAGCGCCGTTATTCATTGCGTGCCCGCTGGGAAAGCTAAAACCCCGCTCGCTAAACAGTGCCACCGCCGGACGCGCCCGGGCAACCAACGCCTTAATGCCCTCGTTTAACGCAACGCTGAACAAAGCGGTTGCCGCAGCCGGCAAAGCAATTTTAAGCCGAAAACCCCGCCTTGGTACCGCCAAAAGCAGCGCCGCTATTAAAACAGCCGACTTCCAGTTACCAAGCAGGGTAATTGCCTTTAATAGCGCCGCATAAAAGCTGCCGCCCGCCGGGCAAAGCGCCCGAAAAACGGCCAGTTCTGCCGCCTGAAAGCGGCCGGTTAAGGCCGGCACCAGGCAAAGCACAAACACAACGCCGCAGGCAGCGTAAACAGTAATTGCGGTTTTAATCTTCATAAAAATCCCCTTTCGCTGCAAAGCCTTAACGCCTTAAATTTTAGCCACAGCGCCGCAACCGGGCACCGTAAAAAAGCAGCACCGCTGCGTCAAAAAGCTGACAAAGCGGTGCTGTAAAGCAATAAAATAAAAATTATTTTTCGTCTGAGCAATCCGCGTCACAGCTGTCACAATCGCACCCGCAGGAAAGGTCAAACTCTAAATTCGTGCCGCAGTTGGGGCAGGCAATTTCGCCATCCTCCAGCATTTCTTCGTCTAAATAAACAATGTCATGACAGTTGGGGCATTCTACCTCGTAAACATCATCGTCCTCGTAGTCGTCCTCATCGTCATAAACATAGTCCTCTAAGCTGGAAAGATCGCTGTCAACCTCGTCCAGCTGCTCGCCAATGGCGTTGGTAACATCTTCGTTGTCCTCAATGCTCAGAGCCATATCCTCCAGCACCAAAACAACCTCTTTTAACACCTTGCTGTTTTTGTCGTTGCAGTCCAGCTCTAAGCCATCTACCAAGCCTTTAATGTAGGCCACTCTCTCAGAAATCGTCATAATAATTCTCCTTTAAATCTATCAGGCGCGCTCCATGTACTCGCCGGTGCGGGTATCAATGCGAATCATATCCCCTTCGTTAATAAACAAGGGAACGCGGATCTCAGCCCCCGTCTCCAGCTTGGCGGGCTTGGTTGCATTGGTAGCGGTGTTGCCCTTAAAGCCGGGTTCGGTTTCGGTAACCTGCAGCTCTACAAAGGTAGGCGGCTCAATGCCAAAAATTTTACCCTTGTAGGAAAGAATTTTGCAAACCATTTCTTCCTTAACAAATTTTAAATTATCCCCAACATCGTCCTTATTTACGGGCACTAATTCGTAAGATTCCGGGTCCATAAAATAGAACAGATCGCCGTCGGAGTAGGAAAAAGACATTTCCTTGCGCTCAATGTAGGCGGTGGGATATTTGTCGTTCGGGTTAAAGGTGCGCTCTACTACCGAGCCCGCAATAACATTACGAATTTTAGCGCGCACAAACGCAGCGCCTTTACCGGGCTTTACATGTTGAAATTCAATAATCTGATAGACATTACCGTCCATTTCAAAAGTTACGCCATTTCTAAAATCGCCGGCACTTACCATAAATTTTTACCTCCAAGTTACCGGCAGATGTTATAAAGTAGC
>URRK01000099.1 GCA_900550315.1 uncultured Oscillospiraceae bacterium
GGTTGGTTCCCCACCCGCCCAAAAGCGTGAAGCGTTGCCGGATTTTATGCACTGCTCGTCGGCCTCAAAAGCGCCGAGCAAAATATTGCCGCTTAAATGAAGATAATCGTTACAAATTACATGCACCCAAGCTGAAAGGTGGTAATTGGTTTGCTTTTTAAGCTGAACCAATTGACCAAACCGAAAGCCCGGCTTTTGGAAAACAACTGCACGGTTGCCGGTACGCACACAGCTTTTATTTTCCATATTCCAACGGGCGTAATAATGCGCACTAAAGGAATCTAAAAAATCGGCTGCTTGTTCCACCGTATATTTTAGCATTTTAGGGCCGTTGCACATTCTTGCATTTTCGTTAGGTCCAACCAGCTTAACCAAATCGCGCCGGCCATCCTTTACCAAACGCTCGTGAATGGTGCGGGCAGCCTTTTCCCACACGGTAAAGGCGTTGTAACCCGGAATGGGTTCGCCGGGGCGGGAGGATTCGGTAAACAGCATTAGGTATTTAACATTAGTAAAGCCACGCAGTTCTATCAGCTGGTGCAGCGATTCACTTACCCAGGCGGCAAAGTTCTCGCATGCCTGTTCAAAGCTTACACCGCCGTCTGAAAACGGGCAATCGCCGCCCCAACCGTGCCCGGTAATATCCTCCGGGCTGTTCCAGCCGGCGTGCAGGGCAATTTCAATTCCCCGCTTTTTCATGCGCTCGCACCACTTATAAAACGCCTGCATGGTTCCGTTTTCCCAGTTCCAGCCATCTTTGCGCGTCCAGGCGTACCATTTGTAATAGGTACGCACAATTTTAACGCCTAAGCTTTTAATGCGGTCGGCTTCCAGCTCGCACTGTTCGGGCGTATAAACCCTGCCGCTGTCGTCCGGCAGGCCGGCATAGCCGTGGTACACGGCGTTAACCCCTAAAAAGTTAGATTGCACCGGAGCGGTACGGTCTATTTCTATTTTTTTCATACAAACGTCTCCTAAATCACTAACCCTTGAAGGTGGTATAAACATAAACGGCATAGGGTTTAATCGTATCGTACAACCCGGTTTTAACATTTTTGGCAACGGCCGAAACCCCGTTTAAAACGGCGTCGGGCGTTGGGGTAACGGTTGTCGGGTCATAAGCGTGACGGTAAAGGGTTTTGCCGCCAATTGATTTTTCAAGCTTTAGCTTAATGTTAACCTCTTCAGCGTTGTAGTTGGTAACAACAAAGGTCCAGTTACCGTCATCTCGCTGCACGCAGGCGGTGTAAACGGCGTTGCCCTCATCACAATAATAGGCCTTCCCACTACCCAAATACTTGGTAATTAAACCTGCGGCGTACCAACCGGACATTGGCGTATAGCTTTCTAGCGGAGTTGGTAGATAGCCTTGAATTTGCAGACCGTTTTCAAACGAGCCGTTATTGGCATTATTAGGCCATTGTTGGTCGGAAAGCGCCCACAAAAACACATTGGAGGCACCCATGTTTAAAATGCTGGAGGTCATTGCGCCCAAAGCCGTGCCCTTAAAGGGGTTGTTGTTGCTGTTGCGGAAAAGCTGAGTGGTTGAAGTTAGACTATTGGAAACAGCAACATTGTATTCGTCAATCCAAAAATCTTTTCCCGCGGCAACAACTTCGTTTTTGCATTCCTGCAAATTTTCCTGCGGAATAAAATAATAGTTATCGTCGGTATAATTGTTCGCGCGGTCGTACCCGCGATGCGAGCCAATAATATCTACCTTGTCGGCAAGGTTTTTCAACGTATAGCGCACTAAGCGGGAGTAGGTCTCGCTGCCGTCATCGGAACGCCAGTTGTCGCACGGGGCAACAATTTTGTAGCTTTGCCGCAGGCCGGAATCCTTTAAGCCGGCGTCCAGTGCGGTAATGGCTGCGTCGTAAATCGGGTACAGGCGGTCATAATCTCTTAACTCGCAGGTAGTTCCCTCCTTACTCCAATCAATAAAAGTGTTATTACACTCGGTGTATCCTAAAAAGTATTTTACATTTTTAACACCGTGCGCCTGCAGGGCCGTTGCGGTTTGGGCCATAAAACTACGGTAGCGGCGGCAGGTTTCGGCCAGGTTGCCCTTTACGCCAAAGCCGGCCGAATCAAACGAAACCGGGGAATCTGCATTTCCGCCATCCTCTAAAAACGCACCCAAACTCCAGTTTGCATTAATTGCAAGCTCAATTCCGGATTTTTGCATATCGAAGCAAAAATTATAGAATTGCTGCATACGGGTATTTTCAAAATTATATTTTTGTTGCTGCGAATCCCACGCCAAAGAGCTGCCGTAATAAGAGCGCAGCATTTTAATACCCATTTTTTGAATGTTTTTAAGCTCAGCCTGGCGCTGCTCATTATTCAACAAGCGGTTTCCGTAACTATCTTCATTAAAATAGCCATAGGGATGAAAAACATAGTTAATACCCCTAAAAGTTGTGGTGGTCGGAGCGCTGCCGTTTTGAACGGTTAGCTCCTGCAGCTCACCCTCCGGCTGTTCCTCCGGCTGTTCCTCCGGAAGATCCTCAATTTCGTCGTCATTTTCCTCCTCAACTGGTTCGTCACTTTCAGAAGTAGAAAAATTAGAAAAATCGGAAGAGGTAACGGCAGCGGTGCTTTTTTTGCCGCCATTTTTCTTACCGCCGCTTTTTTTGCCGGAGCAGCCGGTAGCTGCAAGTACCAACGCTAAGGCCAAAGCAAAACAAATAAACTTTTTTAAAACATTAGGCATGGTGCTTTCCCCCTTTTTTACCGGTTGCAAATAAAACGGTGCCAATTCCGGCGGTTAATACTAAAATAATTGCTGCGGGCAAAATACCTGTGTCACCGGTTGCCGGCGTTTGGTTATTATATAAATTCTGCTCGGCAACGCTGCCAATAGCAACTAATTCGGTAACCTCACCAATTTGCTCCGGTGCAATATTAGGATCATTTTCCTTCCCAATATCCTTAGCGGAGCCGGAAAGTGATTTGGTTTTAAACAGCTGAACATTTTGAAGCGTTAAACTACTGTTATTTTTTAAAACCAAGTAAACTTTGCCATCAATTGGCGAAACAAATTGATACCCTGTTCGGGTTTTGGTGCCTGAAGCAACAATGCGGCCGGTATAGCTTTGGGTAGCGATTGATGAATTCAGAGGGTCGCTGCCATTAGTAGAAAGGTAAACTTCGGCATTATAACCCTGCACGGTAGCCCCAAAGGTGTACAAAGTAGAGGGCTCTAACTGCAATTGCGTTACCGAGCTTTTGCCAGAGGTAATTGCAGCCATTGCCGCGCTGTTTTTTTGCAGCAGATCAAACGGATTTTCGCAATAGGAAAGCGCCGTATTAGCCACTACGCCGGGTTTCATTTCCTCTAAGCAAATATCGTCTAAATATAGGTCTTTTAAATTTTTGCCAAAGTTAATAAAAATTGAAATTTGCGTTTGTCCGGCTGCGGTACAAAACTGCTTTTCAAAATTTATCCATTGGTTATTAACGCCGCTGATGGTGTTTTCCAAGTGCATAATATTGCTGGTTTTATAATCTATGTGAACGGCGCAATAAGGCAGGGAAACCTTGTTGGTTGTTTTGTTTTGCAAATAGGCGCGCAAACTAAAACGGTACAGGGTGTTTTCTTTTACCGGAATGGTAAATACCGGATCGCGGTAGGTGGTAGTTGTACCGGGATTTAAAGTTTGCGCATTGCTGTAACCGCCCGGCACGCTGTGCAAGGCGTTGCTAACTTGGCCGTTATAGGCCGGGGCGGGTACAATCTCGGTAGCGGGATTGCTGAGTGCAATGGCATAGTCGTCAAAATTAATTAATACCTTATCCTGCGGGCCGTTATAGCCCTCAAAAGCCTGGTACGAAGTTAAGGCCAGGTTAATATCATCCACCCAAATTTCGGGTGCGGCTCGCCCGGCATTAAAGGTAAAGCTAAAGCGATTTTGCTTTTCCTCGGTTACCAAAAAGACCTTATAATACAGCCACTCGCCCTGTTTAGCCTTTTGCAAATTAGCAATATTGGCATACTTGCCGTTGTAATACTGGTAAAAAGAAAGCCAATTAATGTCCCCGGAGTTTTCTTTAATTTTTACCCGCCAGCTTAACTCATAAACCCGCTTGGGTAAAACGGGTATGGTGTAGATTGGGTCGGTATCGGTAGTTGTTGTGTTGTAATTTAAAAACAGGGCTGAACCGTAATCGCCTGCAATGGTGTGCAGGGCTTTGGTGTTTTGGCCTTTGTAGCCAACAACTTCTACCACATTAATTTCCTTAGATCTTGAGTATTCCTTTGTAACATCCTCAAAATCAATGGTCCAAAGGTCTTTGGGGGTGCCGTAATCTTTTTGCGGCAGGGTAATTTTTTCCTCTTTTAAAGTTAGTTCATCTAACCACATTTGCCCAACGGCTGAAACAACCACCAAAGCTAACTGCTCGTTATTACCGGAATTAAACGGCAACTTAACCTCTTGCCAAGTTCCGGTAACGGTAGAGGCAGCTGTTGCGTCATAGGCTTCTTTATTCTCTATTAAGCCGTTATTAGCTACATAAGCCAGGCCGTTACCAAGGAAGGAATAAAAACCGTCTTTATTCGCTACAATGCCGCCGTTTGGCGTTGTAATGCCTGCCTGCGACAGGCTATAGGTGCCCGCGGCATTAAGGTTATTTACAAAATATTTAAAGTACAGGCAGTAATCAGTATTCTTTTTAACCATAATACGCTTAACGGCCTTACTAGCCTGCGTGTACAAATATACAGAATTTTTATCACCGTTGCTGTCATGCGCGCCGGAAGTTTCAGTGGAAATTTTCGCCCAGGAGGGGCCGGGTTTTCCGGAGGTGCCAATGGTTTCGGTATCCCAATCGTAAATACTCCACTCTGAAGGTTCGGTTGGGGTTGGATGTGTTTCATTTTTTAATACTGAAAGGTCATCCAACCAGCATTCGGGCGTAGCCTTACCGGCGTTTAACTGAAAACTACATTTGGTTTGCCCGGCTGCAGCCGTAAAGATGTAGCTGTACTTAACCCATTTGCCCTTTTCGGTTGTTTTGGTTAAATCGGCAAAAATCGAGCGATTCCCGTTATGGCTGTACATTAAGGTTAAATACTCAATTTCAGCATTTTCGGCCACTTTAAACCAACAAGACATTTTATAAGTTTCGCCGGGAGTAACCGCAAAAGAATATATGGGGTCGGAATCTTTTAGAACATTTCCCCAATTTAAGTTTGTGGGGGTTGCGTAGGAGCCCTGTTTAATGTGAAGCGCAGTAGTAGTCTCGCCGGCAGGGCCGGTTGTTTTTTGCAACTCGTAACGCTCCGCTTGGTCGTAGTACATAGTTTCTTTGTCGGTCTGCTCAAAATTAACTACACCGTTTACCTGCGGCTCAGCAGATCTTTCGGCCAAGGAAATTTCGCTAACATATACCGGCGAGGAGCCAAACAGTAGGCTGAACACTACGGCGCTGTTACTGCCGGAATTAAAAGGAACGGTTATTTTTACCCAGGTATTAACCGTTTTGGTAAGACCCTGCGCGTTGGCACTGCCTAAGCAGTCCTTCCCCTCAGGGTCAACCTCCCCTTCCGGCACAAGAACAGTTGCCTGAGAAAGAAAATAGGTGCCGGCTGCGTTTAATTTTTCAGAGAAAGCCCAAAAACTTAGTTCGTAATTTTTGTTTTGCTCTACCGGCAGAGTTACCGCGCCACGCTGCGAGATGCAGCTGAATTTTAAAGAGGCAGCGCCGTTGTGCGTAAATTTAGCGTTGCTATTTTGGCTAACGGTGGCCCAAGACCCGGCCAACTTGCCCTCGGCCCCAACCTTTTTGCTGCTATTTTCGTAAAGGGTCCAGTTTTCGGCCTTATTGGGGTTATTGCTGCTAAGGTCTACCAAATAAAAATCGTCTATATACACCGGGGATACCGCAAATAAAATGGTTAATGCCAAGGTGGTGTTCTCGCCCGAATGAAAGCTTAACGCAATGCGCTGCCACTCCCCCGTTTTGGTGGTACCGGTGCCGCTGCCGCCGTCCATAAACGCCAACGCATCTTTTTTAGCTACCGAGCCGTTGGGCAGCACCACCGCAACCTGCGAAAGCGCATAGGTACCGGCGGCATTTAAGCTTTCGTTATAATACAAAAAGCTCAGCTCGTAATCGGTGTTCTTTTTCACCGAAAACTCGGTAGCGCCGCGCTGCGAAATACAGCTGAATTTTACCGAGGAGGTACCGTTATGTAAATATTTAGCGTCGGTATTATCGGTAACCTTGGCCCAACTGCCGGCCGGCGTACCGGTTTCGCCAATGGTAGCTGTTTTATTTCCGTAAAGCCGCCAGTTTGCGGCAAGGCCCAGGCTTTGCTGCTCGCCGTTGTTGGCGGTTGCCAAAACAAGCGAGCAGGTAA
>URRK01000100.1 GCA_900550315.1 uncultured Oscillospiraceae bacterium
CCGCAGGGTCGTTGGTTCGAGTCCAACAGGGGGAGCCAAAAAATCCAAGTCCTTTTGGGACTTGGATTTTTTTATTCAAGCCGACAGGCTTGGCATATCATCTGCCCGTTAGGGCTGTATATCGTTGCCGCACCTGTGCGGTGTATATCATCACGCGTAGCGTGTATTTCTGTCGGCTTGATGATATACAAAACTTCGTTTTGATGATATACAAAACTTCGTTTTGATGATATACAAGTCTCCGTCTTGATGATATGCAATTCCTGCGGAATTGATGATATACAAAGCGTTCCGCTTTGATTTCAAACAGATTATATGTTATAATCTGTTTGAAAAGGAAGTGTGTATATGACCAAAAATTATTTGCTTGCTTATTCAGAACAATTAGCAACTGACATTGAGTTATTATGCCAAAATATTAAGGCACCATCAAATACACTATTTCAAATTCGTAAAAGGTCAAGTAGCGTTTATGCAAATATTCGTGAAGCAAATTACGGGCAAAGTAGGGCGGATATGCTTTCTAAATTTGAAATTGCATTGAAAGAGTGTAGCGAAACAGAGGGCTGGTTGCAACTCTTGTTCAACACGAATGCTATTGATGAAGGTACATATAAAAAAATAGAAATCTTTGTGGCAGAATCAGAAGAATTTTAATTTCAAGTTGTAAAACATTGAAAGAAAAATTGTAGGTGGTGAGATTATGGGAATCATTATAAGACTTGCTGCATTGGATGATGCTAAATACTGCGCTGATATTCATGCTAAATCGTGGTCGTTTGCCTATAATGGCATAGTTCCTAAAAGTATAATTGATACTCAAAATGCTCGGTGTCCTATGATATGGGATAAAATGCTTACTAATAACACTAATTCACATTATGTGATTGTTTTAAACAGTATAATTATCGGCTTTTTAACCATTGCTGATTCAAGAGATGCTGATTTAAAAGAACATTTTTATGAAATTATAGGGTTATATCTTGATCCTGTGTATATAGGCGTAGGATATGGTAAACAAGCTATGGATTGGATAAAAAAAGAAATAAAAAGCAGAGGATATGAAAAAATTTCTCTTTGGGTATTGGAAGAAAATAATCGTGCAAGAAGCTTTTATGAAAAATCAGGATTTGTGGCAGATGGCAAAATTAAACCAAGTGGTCTTGCCGATGCTCGAGAAATTAGATATATATTTAAATGCAATATTTAAAGAAAATTCTCTGTTTTCAGTCACATTAAATTCGTGTCACTAAGTTCAAACGTCCCAAGAAAAAAGCACTTGTGAAAGCAAGTGCTTTTTTCAGTTATATCCGCCTTGCGGAGAGTAATATTGCCCTTCGGGCAGTGATATTATGCTTCGCATAGTGATATTGCCTTGCGGCAGTTTAAGGCGAATATAATATCACTGTGAGCAAAGCGAACAATACCACTTTTGCGGCAGGCAAAAATATCACGCCGAGCACGGCTCGGCATATCGCCACCTCTTTACAACGGCAAGTGTTATTGCGGCGAAGTGATGGTCACCTTTTTTACAAGTGCCCAGGTGAATAGGATATTGCCCCGAGCAGGGTTAGGAATATTACTTACCTTACTCTATATTATAAATTTAAGCATCCCCCAACTATTTTTGTACTACCCCGCCATGCAGCACAAAAAAACAACAGCCAACTTTGTTGGCTGTTGTTTTTTTATAAGCACACCCTAAAATATTCAAAACAAAAGCGCAAATAAAAGGGCCGCCCCACGGCGCGTGGCTGTTCGCCCGGCCTAAAAAGCCGGTTTTTAAAATTAAAAGGTATATTTATTTAATAAAATATTCCGCTCGTCCCACAACCGTTTTGAAAGGTCTACATAATAAGTGTGCGGTTTTTCAAAACGCTTAACCTCGTCCCACAGGGTGTCCTCCACCTGCGCTTTGCAGTAAGCGGCAATCTCCCGCACGGTTGGGTTTTGGTAAACCAGCTTTCCCTTTTCAAACAACCGCACCGCCAACGGCTTGGCGGTAAAATCGGTCACGGTTTTGCGTTTCCAGGTGTGGTCCGGGTCAAAAATCTCGTACGGGGCAGTGTCGTCAATGACCTCGTCGTTTAAAGTAATTACATCGGCAATGGCCTTGCCGGTAGCGTTATCGTACAATCGCCAAACCTTTTTAAAAGAGGGAATGGTAATTTTAGCGGTGTTTTCGCTAACCTTAATTTTAGGAATAATGTTGCCCTTAGAATCCTCAATAGCGGCCAGCTTGTAAACGCCGCCGAACACCGCCTCGGAGGAGGCGGTAATTAACCGCTCGCCAACGCCAAAGCTATCTACCTTAGCGCCCTGCATTAGCATATCACGAATTAAATATTCATCCAGCGAATTAGAAACGCAAATTTTGCAATCCTCATAGCCGGCATCGTCCAACATTTTGCGCACCTTTTTGGTTAAATAGGTAATATCACCGCTGTCAATCCGCACCCCAAGCGGCCGTTTGCCCAGAGGCTTTAAAACATCGTTAAACACTTTAATGGCATTTGGCACGCCGGATTTCAGCACATTGTAGGTATCAATTAACAGCAGGCAGCTGTCGGGGTACATCACGGCGTATTGCTTAAACGCGTCGTACTCGGTTTTAAACATTTGCACCCAGCTGTGCGCCATAGTGCCGGAGGCCGAAACGCCATAATCCATTGCCGATTTAACGCACGAAGTGCCGGTGCAGCCGCCAATAACCGCAGCCCGCGCCCCCATAACGGCCGCCCCGGCCCCGTGGGCACGGCGCGCGCCGAACTCCATAACCGCGCGGCCGTTGGCTGCGCGCACAATGCGGTTGGCTTTTGTTGCAATTAACGACTGATGATTTACGGTAAGCAGCACCATTGTTTCTACAAAAAAGGCCTGCATAGCCGGGCCGCGAACCGTAACAATTGGCTCGTGCGGAAAAATCGGCATTCCCTCCGGAACGGCCCAAACATCACAGCAAAATTTAAAGTTTTGCAGGTAGGTTAAAAATTCCTCCCCAAACAGGTTTAAGCTGCGCAAATACGCAATATCCTCCTGCGTGAAGGAAAGATTTTGCAAATAATCAATCAATTGCTCAATACCGGCCATAATGGCAAAGCCGCCGTCATCCGGCACGCGGCGAAAGAACATATCAAAATAACAAATTTTGTTGCGTTCCTCGCTGTAAAAAATGCCGTTTGCCATGGTAAGCTCGTAAAGGTCAAATAGCATGGTGTAATTTTCTTTCATTTTTATCCCTCTTAAATTTTGTTGGCCTAAAATTAGCCAAATTTGTGCGGCAGCTCGGCCCCGTTTGTTTTTTGGTCCTGCTCCTTACGCTCCCTGCCCTCTTTAATTAAGGCCTTTAGCGCGGGGGCGTTGTTTTGCTCAATGGCGGTTTGGTAAGCCTTTAAATGCTTTATTAACCCGTTTAGCTCGGGCAGCAAAAAGGTTTTGTTTTGTAAAAAAAGCTGCGTCCAAAGGTTTTCATCTACCGTTGCCACGCGTGATACATCGTGAAAGCTGCCGGCCGAAAACCCCTCGTGCTTTGTGCTGTTTTTGCTTAGCATGTAAGCGCCGGCAATAATGTGCGGCAGCTGAGAGGTAAAGGCGATCATTTCGTCGTGCTCCTGCGGGGTGGTAAATTTAATGCCGCTAACGCCCAGCTCCCGAATAAGGCCGCAAAGGGCGTTTAGCTTTTCGGGGTTGGTGTTTGGGTGCACCACCAGCAGGTAGCTGCGGTTTTCAAACAAATTGTAGTCGGAATTAAAAAAGCTGCTGACCTCGCGCCCCGCCATGGGGTGCCCGCCAATGTAGCACAGCCCGTTTTGGTTACAAAGCGGCTGCGCAACCGATTCTACCAGCTGCTTAATACCGCAAACATCGCTAATAACGGCGCCGGGTCGAAAGCGTTTAATGTTTGCCTTTAGGTAACTGCAAACAACCTCGGGTGACATACACAAAAAATAAAGGTCGGCGTTGGGGCAAAAATCGGCAATTTCATCTACCGCGCCGCAGGCCAGCGCCGCCTTGGTAGCCTCGGGGTTTTGGTCTACCCCTATTACCGTGTTGTTTGTGTAGTGTTTAATGGCTTTGGCTAAAGAGCCGCCTATAAGCCCTAAGCCAACAATGTTAATTCGCATCATTTCCCTCACCAAAAAGGGCCAGATCATTAACGGGCAGCCCCCGCATGATCCGGCCCAAAAATTTTACTGGTTTTCAGTTTCCGGCTCGGCAATATCGCTGATTACAACATCAACGCGGGTAACCGCCTTGCCCGTCATACCCTGAATTTTTTCTTTTACGCTTTCCTGCACGCGCTCGGCAACATCGTTTACTGTTGCGTTGGCTTTTACAACAATGTAAATTTCTACTTTAATAATGCCGGCGTCGGCCAATACATTAACCGCCTTGGTGCCAACGGTTTTGCGAAAAACCGTGTGCAGATCTACCGGCTTTGCACCTAAAGCAGCAACCCCCTCGGTCTCCAACGCGGCCATTTCGGCCATTTGGGCAATAACCTCGGTGTTAATGTTAAGTTCAAAAGACTTTGCCATTCTTTTAACCTCCTAAAGAGTAATAAAAAACCATTTTGTTTATTATACTCCATTCCGCCCCGTTTTTCAAGAAGTAAAACTATTTTATGTTTACAATTTTAATATTTTCAACCGCAATGCTGCTGTTGGCGGTTACGGCGTCTTGAATTTGCAGGGTCTGGCTTTGGGTCAGCTCCCCCGATTGCACCATAACGGTAATGCCCTTTTCGCCAATTACCGCCACGGCCTGCTCAAACCCTTTGGCCTTAATAACCGTTTCAATGGCGGCCTCTTTATCCATATTATCAGCAATGGCGGCGGCCTTTTTGGCCGCTTCGGCTTTGGCCTCGGCCGTTGCTTTGGCGTCGTTTGCCGTTTCCTTTAGCAGGGCAATGGCCTCGTTCCGGGTTTTTTCGCGGTCGGCCTTAGCCTTGGTAAAATAATCGGCCCCGGCAGCCGAGGTTTCGGTGGCCTTTTTTTCGGTAGTATTGTTTACATACTCGGTGTCGCCCAAATTTTTAACCTGCGAGCTGGCCGTTTCACTTTTTACAAATCCGCCCGAGACGGCCGAATAGTTCATGTTCAGCCAAACCGCCGCGCCCAGGGCAACAGCCAACGCCGCCATAATAACAATTTTTTTGGGTTTACTGCTTTGTTTTTGTTTCATGCTTAATCGCTCCTTAAGAATTATTTGCTTTTTCGGTTATGCTAATGCGGCGGGTAGAAAGCTCTAACATGGCCGCAATTCCGGATTGTATTTTTTCTTTTCGCTCCGGCGTAATGCCGGCCGAAACAATGGCAACACCGCGCACCTCCGGCTTTTTTTCGGTTACCGTTAAGGGCTGCTCGGTGCCGTTTTCCGACTTCATAATAATATACTGCTGCTCGTTTTTTCGGCTTTCCTTCGTGGTAGATTGGCCGGAATTGCTGTTTTCGGTTACATCGGTATCGGTTGTAACCTGATTGGCGTAAACATACTCGGTGCCCGTATTCAGCGTTACGGCAACCACACAGGCCTTGTCGCCCGTAATGGCGGTTACCAGCTGTTTAATTTTTTCCTCGGTCTCGGCGCAATACTCGGTATCGGTTTGCGGCGCGGCCGTTTTGGTTTGGCTTTTGCTCTCGGTGCCGCGCAGCTGCGAAAGTCCAATTAACAAAATGCCGGCCAGCCCCGCCAAAAAAAGCAGCTTTACTTTATCTAACTTTGGCAGCCGCTGCTTCAATTTAGTTACCAGTTGTTCCATAGGCTTCTCCTTGCTGCAAAATTTCGGGCGCCAGGCCGGCCTGCCGGGCCAGCAGCTGCGCCGCCGCGTTATAATCGGCGCTGTTTTTGGGCCAAAGCACTACTTTGGTAATATTTATGCTGTTGTCCTCCAAAATATCCGCCTCCACTGTAATTTTTTCCGCCGGGTAGCCGGCGCTTTGCAGCAGCAGCCCAAACCCGTTTTGCAGCGCCGTTGTTTGCATTTGCAGCGCATTATTTTGCGCCGCTTGCGTAAGGGTGCCGGCCTTAGCGGCCTGCAGGCTGCTAAAGGCGGCTTTTCCCCCAAGAATAACCGACCACAAAAAAAACACACCCAGGGCAAAGCGGGCGGTTTTTTCGCCCCGGCCCTTTGGCACCAGCACCCAAAAGGCCGCCGTAAACAGGCTAAGAGCCGAAAACAGCCGAATAAACTGTAACAAGCCGTTCACGCCGCCACCCCCGTTTTTAAAACAACCCCAACCGAAAGGAATACCAAAAGCCCCACCAACAAAAGCGCCCCCAGCATTACCGAAAGGCAGTAATCTAACATGGTAAAAAGCGGCGTTATGGTGTCTTGCCCCAGCAGCCCGGCCGTA
>URRK01000101.1 GCA_900550315.1 uncultured Oscillospiraceae bacterium
TTATTCGTATTATATTATATGTACAGCACCGGGCCGCCGCTGGGCGGCGCCACCTGCAGGCGGTAATCGCTATTGCGCTGCAGGCCGTTTTCGGTTAGCACCGAAACGGCGGTAATTTCGGCCAGCTGGGGGGTGTTATTCTCCTTACTTAAATGCGCCAAAATAATTTCCCGCGCGCCGGCACGCACCAAGCCGGGCAGCTCGGTGGCGCAGCAGCCGTTGCTAAGGTGCCCCTGGTTACTTAAAATGCGCTGCTTTAGCGGGTAGGGATAGCTGCCATTTTGCAGCATGCCAACATCGTGGTTAGATTCGATTACCACCGTTTTGCAGCCCAAAATTGCCTGGCGCACCGTTCCGGTAACCTCGCCAAGGTCGGTACAAATAGCGGTTTTTTCGCCGTTTTCGGGCGTAAAAACATACCCGCCTGAGCCGGGGCAATCGTGGCTGGTGGCAAACAGCTGCACCCCAAACGCCAACGGCAGACTTTGCGCCTTGGTAATATCCAGCCCCTGTTCGGGGGTTAAAATTTGCTTTTGTCGCAGCGTTTGAAGCGTTGGGGCCGAAGCCAAAACCGGCACCTTTAGCCGATTCAGCAGCACCCGCAGACCTTTAACATGGTCGTCGTGGCTATGCGTAATAAAAACCGCGCTAATGCTTTCCGGCGCAATGCTGCGCTGGGCCAGCGCGGTTAAAATTTGCTTGCAGCTAACGCCGGCATCTACCAAAACGGCGCTGCCGCCGCTGGCGTAATAAAAGCAGTTGCCGCTGCTGGAGCTAAAAAGCGGAGATAATTTTGCCATAACATTCCTCACAAAAAACGGCCGGCGGCAAAAGCCGCCCGGCCGAAAAGGTTTTAGATAGGCAGAAAAGCCTAAACCGGCAAGAATTTACTCCCGCCGTTTTTGCGGTTTACGGGTGCACCGCGACAATAAACCGTCGCTTAAAGCGCCTCGCGCAGGCCGGAGGGCTCAGGAAAGCTTACCCGGCGAATATCGGCCCCTAAGGCCGAAAGCTTTTCTACCACATTTTCGTACCCGCGGTCAATGTATTCAATGTTTTCAACCTCGGTAACGCCCTGGGCTGCCAGGCCGGCTATTAGCAGCGCGGCCCCGGCACGCAAATCGTTTGCGGCAACCGGCGCACCCACCAGGCGTTCTACGCCCTTTACAACGGCGGCGCGGCCCTCAATTTTAATATCGGCCCCCATAAGGTTAAGCTGCTCGGTGTAGCGAAAACGGTTTTCCCACACACCCTCGGTAACAATGCTGGTGCCCCCGGCTAAAGAAAGCACCGCGGTAATTTGGGGCTGCATATCGGTAGGAAAGCTGGGGTGCGGCATTGTTTTAACATTGCAGGCCTTGGGCCGCCCGTTCATTACCACGCGCAGACTTTCATCAAACTCCTCTACCTTAGCGCCAATTTCAACCACCTTGGCGGTAATAGATTCTAAGTGCTTTGGAATAACATTTTCTAAGATAATGTCCCCGCCCGTAGCCAAGGCGGCGGCCATGTAGGTACCGGCCTCAATTTGGTCGGGAATAATGCTGTAGGTGGTGCCGTTTAAACGGCTGACCCCGCGAATTTTAATAACATCGGTGCCGGCGCCCATAATGTCGGCCCCCATGGAGTTTAAAAAGTTGGCCAGGTCTACAATATGCGGCTCTTTGGCGGCGTTTTCAATAACCGTTAGGCCCTCGGCCTTTACGGCGGCCAGCATAATGTTAATGGTGGCCCCTACCGAAACAACATCTAAATAAATTGGGCAGCCGGTAAGCTTTGCGGCTCTGGCGTCTACCATGCCGTTGTCAATAATCACCTTTGCGCCTAAGGCCTGAAAGCCTTTAATGTGCTGGTCAATTGGCCGAACGCCAAAATCACACCCGCCGGGCGGCGCCACCCTTGCCCGCTTCATTCGCCCCAGCATGGCACCAATAAAGTAGCTGCTGGCGCGCATACGGCGGCTCATTTCTTTCGAAAGAACGTAAGAGTTTACATGTGTTGGGTCAATTTCAAAGGTGGAACGGTTGATCATGCGCACGCCGGCGCCTAATTCGTATAAAATTTTAAGGGTAATCGCAACATCCGATATATCGGGAACATTTTCAATTCTGCAAATACCGTCGCTTAATATTACCGCGGGCAATATTGCCACCGCAGCATTTTTTGCGCCGCTTATTCGAACTGTTCCGCTCAGCCGGTTTTGACCGCGGATTACAAATTTTTCCAAGCTACGGCACTCCTTTAAAGTTTTGTTAAACCCCGTCAGCCTTAAGCCGGCCGGGCAAGCCAAAATAGCCCGGCGCCAAAGCGCAGGTTTTTGCTTTACTTGCCAAAAGGGAATAGGCTCAATTAAAAGTATTATATACCATATTTAGTGCTTTTGTCAACCGTTATGCAAAAAAGTACACGAAATATCTTAAAAAATTTAGGAACCATTTTTGCCAGCCTGGGTAACGGCGCGCCAAATTAATTGGGCTGTACCTTGTAAAAAACATCTAAAATAGTTTGGTAAGCTGCAGTTTCATCCATATAATACTCGGCGTACTCGGCACCCATTTGCATTTTTCCGGCAATTTTTTGCATGTTTACCGAAAAATCGGTTCCCCCAACAACCAAGGAGGCAAAATAGCTGACCTTGGCAAGGTCAATGTTGGTAACCATGTAGCCGCTGGCCGCCTGGTACATTTTTACCGGAACGGTAATATCTTTTTTTGTAGCGGCCACCGCCTTGCTGCTAAAGGCCATAATAAACTGCTGTTGCCGTTTTAAACGCTGTAGGCTGGAATCTACCGTTTCCTTGTTGCGCATTTGAATGTAATCTACCGCGTCTTTGCCCTTTAAGGTAATTTGCTGCCCCTGCGTTACGGTACGCTGCGACATTTTTAAGGTTTCCAGCGCCTGCAGCTCTACCCCGCCAACCTTGGCGGTTAAAATTTCCAGCGCGTTTAGGTCTATGGCGGCGTAAGAGTTAATTGGCAGCCCGTAATACAGGCGGGAAACCGCCTTAACCGTATTTTCACAGCTCAGCCGCCCGCCGTCGCCGTACGCAAAGGCCAGGCAAACCTGCTCTTTTTTACTGGCAATGTAATTGCCGTCGGCCGAATAAACATCTACATCGGCCATAGTATCCCGCACAACGGGAATAATGGTGGTTTTGCCGGTTTTGGTATCTACCGCTAAAATAAAAATAGCGTCGGCCTGGCCGTTTTTGCCTACAGTACCGGTTTTGTTTAAATTGGTTTTATCTACCCCCATAAACAAAACGCTGGTAACATCCTCGTTAAAAATGTACTTTTTGCCGTTGTAGGTAACGGTCTTGCCGTCCTGCGCGGTCGAATCCGAAGCGTTCGACGCCGTTTGCATTTTAACGCTGCCGTAGCCGTGAAACAAAGCGGCACGCCCTTTTTGCACCAAAATGGCAAACGCCGCCCCAAAAACAAGCACCAGGCAAAGCAGCACGCTTACCGTAATAATTAATATGCGCTGCCATTTTTTTAAGGCCTTCCACCGGCTTTGTTTTTTTGCCTTTTTGCTTTTTTGGGGCTGCTGCCGTTCGGGCCTTGGCGCGCGGTAAATGTGGGCTTCGGCCGGGCTTTCGGCAGGCTCCCTTTCTAAAGCGCCGTTTTCTAAAGCACCATTTTCGGCAGCTTCCTTTACGGTGGCTTCCTTTGCGGTGGCTTCCTTTTCGGCGGGGCTGCCGGAAACGCTGCCGTTTAATGGGCTGTTTTCGGCATTTTCAAAACCATTTGTTGGCAAATTATTTGGTTGGTTGGTCATTGGTTAAAACCCCCTGTACTAAATAACGGTAATGGTCCTCATTCCCAATGCAGGTGCTTAGCGTTAAAATTTTAGAATCGTTCGTTAAGTTAACCGGGCGGGTATTTACCAGCATAGATTTTGGCGACTGAATGTACTGAAAATACTCCTGCCGCACGGTAAGGTCCGAAAAATCAAACGAGTTCATAATATGCCGATCGTCGTATTTATAGGCCGAAAAAATTTCGTAGGTTAAAATGTGGCCCGGGGTGTAAATGTAAATGGTTTTATTGGCGTCAAAAAACGCTTTATTGCGAAACTTGTGCAAATTTTGAAACATGGTGCCGTTTAACATATTATGCCCGTACAAAACCGTTACCGGGTCTGAAAAATCGGTACGGTTCATTTTTTCCGAAAAAATGCTGCCGGCAAACTTGTAGCTGCGGTCAATATCGTGATTTAAATAAAAATCGTCGTCTTTATCGGTGCTTTGCAGCACAGGGTAATCTATTACCGTGTTCGGGATTTTAATCCAGGCGTAAATGTCGGTGTTTTTTTGGTGCAGTGCCGTAAAATCAATGGGGTTTTGCGGCAGCTCCGGCTCGGAGGAGGCAGGCGCCGCAGAGCTAACAAAGCTGCTGTAATTAGCCTTGGTAAAATAGCTGTTGTAAAGAATGTAGCCTAATAAGACCATGCTGGCCGTAAAAACGGCTGCGGCAGCAATAAAAAGCACGCACCATTTTGTTTTTTTGTTTTTCATACCCGTTGCCTAACCTTTTTTGGTTTTTGTTTTCATCCAAACCCGCATAATAAATTTAACGGGCAGCAGCCGGCCGGCAATGTAAAGCAGCTTATTTTGCTTACCAACAATGGAGAGCATTCTGCCTTTTTTGGCCGCCTGCAGGCCTTGGCGGGCAACCCGCTCCGGCGTTTGCATAAAGGTGTAGTTATTTACGGCGTTGGGCGATTTTGTTGCCGTTGCGGTTTTAAAAAAGTCGGTATCTACCCAGCCGGGGCAAAGGGCTGTAACGGTAATGCTGCGGCTGCGCAGCTCCCAGTACAGCGCACGGGAGTAGTTTAGCACAAACACCTTGCTGGCGGCGTAAACATTAGCGTCCGGCAGCGGCTGAAAGGCCGAAATAGAGCAAATTTGCAAAATTTTTGACCCGTTTGGCATAAAGGGCAGCACAGTGTTGGTAACCCCTACCAGGGCGCGGCAGTTTAAGTCTATCATGCCAAGGGCGGCCTCATTGCCAAAATCTTTGTAAGAGCCAAACTTGCCGTAACCGGCGCAGTTAATCAGCAGCCCTACCTGCTTGTTTTCGGCCTTTAGCAGGCGGCCCAACTCCTCAAAGCTTTGGGTGTTTGCAAGGTCTAACGCCACCGCCCGAACCGGCACACTGCCGGCCGAAAGCTGCTTTAAGCGGTCCTCCCGCCGGGCAACGGCCCAAACCTCATCTACCTTAAAGTACTGCGTTAGCAGCTCGGTTAATTTTTGCCCAATGCCCGAGGAGGCACCGGTAACAATTGCAATTGACATTTTTAAACCCCCAGCAACTTTTTTGATTATTTATTATTTGCGTTACATTACTGTGTTTACTGCACGCCCGTGCACAGCGCGGCAAAGCGTGCGGGGCAGGCAAAGCTTAGCTGGCAAAATGCACCGTTTTAGGCAACCTTAAACCGCCTTTACCAAACCAACAAACATTTTAACACACCTTGCTGTTTTTTTCAAGAGCAAAGCCCTTGAACTGCTTGACAGGAATTGACAAAATAACCCGATTGCTATATAATATTTTTGTTCTTAATTTTAGCAAGGCTTTTACGCAAGGGGCTTTTGGCCCCGCCCGGAAAAACGGTAGTCCAGCCGGCAAAACAACAACCTCGGTAGCTCACCCGGCAAAACGGCGGTTCATCCGGCAGGGTGCCGCACGGCCGCACCCTTTCTCCGCTGTTTTTTACCGCTGTTTTTTACCGCCCTGCGCAAAAGCTTAAATTTGATTTCTAAATTTATTGGAGGTATGTATTAAAATGGAACGCATTGCAAACAGCAACAGCTTAGTTTATGTTGGGGTAAACGACCACGAAGTAGACCTGTTTGAAGGGCAATACACCGTGCCCAACGGCATGGCCTACAACTCTTACCTTATTTTAGACGAAAAAATTGCCGTGCTGGATACGGTAGACGCCTTTTTTACCGACGAGTGGCTGCAAAACATTCACGCCGCGTTAAACGGCAAAACGCCCAGCTACTTAATTGTGCAGCACATGGAGCCGGACCATTCGGCCGGCATTACCGCCTTTTTAAAGGCCTACCCCGAGGCGGCGGTTGTTGCCAGCGCCAAGGCCTTTACCATGATGCAGAATTTTTACGGCCTTACCCTTAACGAGCGCCAAATTACGGTAACCGAGGGCAGCACCCTAAGCCTTGGCACCAAAACCCTTACCTTTATTGCGGCGCCGATGGTTCATTGGCCGGAGGTACTGTTTACCTACGACGCCGATGAGGAAACCTTATTTTCGGACGACGCTTTTGGCAAGTTT
>URRK01000102.1 GCA_900550315.1 uncultured Oscillospiraceae bacterium
TGAAAATGGTTCTGAATTATCAGGAGGACAACGACAAAGAATTTCTATTGCTAGAGCCTTCTTAAAAGATGCTCCAATTATCTTAATGGATGAAGCAACAGCTTCATTAGATGTAGATAATGAATCATTGATTCAAGAATCTATTTCTAAATTAATTGAAAATAAAACAGTTTGAAATAAGGCATGCTGAAAGGGATGCTTAGGGACGAACTGCGCTTGTAAAGAATGGCATCAAAATGGTAATCAATTTCGATGCCATTTTGGCATAAAACGGGGCTGCCGCCCAGCAAAAAGCCAAACAGCCCGGCCAGCTCGGTTATTGCAATAAACACCAACAGCTTATTTAGTTTAATGGTTTTAACAGTCATAAAAATACCCCCTTTTTAATTTTATTGCAGCTAAAAGCAAAAAATACACAAAGGGGGCAAAATGTTTAAATAAGTTTGTATTTTGTAGGCGAAACGCCGTTGCATTTTTTAAATTGCATAGAAAACTGGGCGGCGGTGCAAAAGCCGCAGCTTAACGCAATTTCAGTACAGGTTTTATTGGTGGTTTTTAAAAGCTCTTTAGCGGCCGCCAACCGTTGCTGCAATAAAAATTGGCTGGGAGAAAGTCCTGTAATAGTCTTAAAGCGATGCTGAAAATAATCATAGCTGTAATGCAGCTGCTCTGCCAAATCCGCTAACTGGATTTTTTCGTGAAAATTTTCTTGCAAATAAGTAATAGCATAAGAAAAATCCTGCGGCAGCTGTTTTTTAGGGGCGGTCGTGTTCTGCCGGTAAACGCCAATTAACAACTCTGTTAATTTGGCCTGCAGCATACTTTTATAGCCGGGCGGCTGAGAGCACACCTCGTTTAAAATTTCGTGAATAAGGGTACCGGCAGTATAGTTTTTGTCCCGGTACAGCTTGCTTTCCAGCCGCAAGTCGGTATCAAACTCTAAAAACAAAACGCGGCCGTCTTTTTCGTGCTGCTCGCTGTGCTCTACCCCGGGAAAAATAATGTAATAGCTGTTTTTAAAAAAACGGCAAGATTTATTTTCTACAACGGTAGAACCGCACGCAGTTTTGTAATAAACAATTTCGTAATGCCTGTGTTGGTGCAGCGGAATTTCCGTGCCGCCACGCCGTATAACCGATTGGGCCGTTAACAGTTTGCAATTCAGCAAAAACACCCCCTAAAACTTTATGAAAAACCAAAAGATAAAAACAATAAACGAATTTGTTATAGAACCCCCACGCTTTTTATGCTATGCTGTGTGGGAGGTGACAATAAATGTTTAAATTTGAATGTCCAACAAAAAAGGTTGATGTGGTTTTAGATACCGACGCCTATAACGAAATTGATGACCAATACGCCATTGCATACATGCTGCAAAACCCCGAAAGGCTTAATGTAAAAGGTATTTGTGCTGCTCCGTTTTTTGGAAACGGAAAATCATTAAATCCGGCTGACGGAATGAAAAAAAGCTTTGAGGAAATTAAAAAGGTTGTTAGCCTTGCAAACCGGCCGGATTTATTAAACAAAGTTTACCCCGGCAGTGAGCATTACCTTACCAACGAAACAACCCCGGTAAATTCCCCGGCGGCACAATACATGGCCGATTTAGCCAACAGCTACTCGCCGGAAAACCCATTGTATATTATTGCCATAGGAGCTATTACCAATGTAGCCTCGGCCCTACTACTAAACCCAAGCCTGCAAAAAAACGCCGTTGTTATTTGGCTTGGCGGAAACAGCGTGCACTATCCGCACAATAACGAATTTAATTTGCGGCAGGATATTGCCGCCGCCAGAATTGTTTTTGGCTGCGGCGTTGCCTTAGTTCAGCTGCCCTGCGGCGGGGTAGTAGACCATTTTTCAACCTCGCGGTATGAGCTGGAGCATTGGCTTTTAGGCAAAAACCGCCTGTGCAATTACTTAGTAGAAAACACCGTTCGGGAGGCCGAAAGCTACGCAACCGGAAAGCCGTGGACCCGGGTAATTTGGGATGTTGCAGCTATTGCCTGGCTGTTAAATGACGGCGACCGCTTTATGGGCTCGGTTTTAATGCCCAGCCCTATTCCGGAGGCCGACCACCACTACAGTTTTGACCCTCGGCGCCATTTGATCTGCTCGGTTACACACATTAACCGCGACGCCTTATTTGAAGATTTATTTAAAAAATTATCCAACAACAATTTAATTTAAGCTAAACCGCAGCACAAAACAACCGTTTGTGCTGCGGTTTTTAATTTATTCGGTTAAGCCGGTAACCTCTTTGTACAGCTTAATGTACTCGCCGGAGGAGTGCTTCCAGCTGTTATCACACGCCATAGCGCGGCGCACCAGCTGCTGCCAGCCCTTTTGGTCGGCGTAGCCGCCCAAGGCGCGCCAAACCGCGTTTTCCATATCGTGCGCGTTGTACATTCCAAAGGTAAAGCCATTGCCGGCGTTGTCGCCGCTGTCTTGAATGGTATCTTTCAAACCGCCGGTCTCCCGCACAATGGGAATGGCGCCGTACCGCAGCGCAACCATTTGGGCCAGCCCGCACGGTTCACTTTTAGAGGGCATTAAAAACAAATCGGCCGCGGCGTAAATTTTGTGCGCCAGCTCGGGAATAAAGCCCAACCGCAGCGCAACCTTTTCGGGGTATTTTACCATCATATCGTGGAAAAAGGTTTCGTATTCCCATTCGCCGGAGCCTAAAATTACAAACTGCAAGTCGGCCTGCAGCAGCTCCTCAAACACGCATTTTACAAGGTCTATGCCCTTGTGGCCAACCAAACGGCTTACAATGCCAATTACCGGAACCTGGCGCTGCGGCAGGTTTAAATACTGCTGCAAGGCGCGCTTGTTTTCGGCTTTTCCGGCCAGATTTTCGGCCGTGTAGTTTTGAAAAATCATGGGGTCGGTTGCGGGGTTGTAAACCTCGGTATCAATTCCGTTTACAATGCCGCAAAGCTTAAACTGCCGCTGCTTTAAAATGCCGTCTAACCCAAAAGAGAACCAGGGGTTTAAAATCTCCTTTGCGTAGGTGGGGCTAACGGTTGTTACCCGGTCAGCGCACTCAATGGCCCCTTTCATTAAATTCACGCAGCCGTCGTAATCTACCAAATGGGCGCTGTCATCCGGCAGGCCTAAAACATCGCCGATCAGCTCGTGCCCGTATTTTCCCTGGTACTGAATGTTGTGAATGGTAAATACCGTTTTAATGCCGTTAAAGGGGGCGTGCGGGTACAGCACCTGCTTGTAAACCGGAACCATGGCGGTTTGCCAGTCGTTGCAGTGAATAACATCCGGCGTAAAATCAATGTAGGGAATAATTTCGAGCACCGCGCGGGAGAAAAAGGCGAACCGCTCTGCGTCGTCATAGTGCCCGTAAAGCTCGCGGCGTTTAAAGTAATATTGGTTATCTATAAAATAATAAATAACCCCGTTTACATGCGCCTCAAAAATGCCGCAATACTGGCGGCGCCAGGCAACCGGCACGGTAATGCTGGTAATAAACTTCATTTGGGCGCGCATCTCCTCCGAAATGCACTCGTAAAGCGGCATTACAATGCGGCAGCCAATAAACCGTTTGCGCAGCGCCTTGGGCAGCGCGCCGGCCACATCGGCCAGCCCGCCCGACATAGCAAAGGGGTAAGCCTCGCTGGTTGCGTATAAAACCTTCATTTAAACCGGCTCCTTTCTTTTACACTACGGCGTTTTTGCGAATAAAGGTTAGGTGGGTCTCGGCGCCGCACATCCGCGTGCCGTCCGAGATCGTAACATTTTTATCTAAAACCATGTAAGCTAAATCGGCGTTTTTGCCAATTACACAGTCCTGCATAATAATGCAGTTTTTAACCACTGTGCCCTCGCCAACGGTGGCCCCGCGAAAAATAATGCTGTTTTCCACTGTGCCCTCAATTAAACAGCCGTCGGCAATCAGGCTGTTAGAAACCTTAGAGCTTAAACCGTAGCGGGTGGGTACATCGTCCCGAATTTTGGTGTAAATCGGCCGCTCGGCGCAAAAAATATCTTGCCTAACGTTGCTTTGCAACAACGCAAAATTGGCCTTGGCAAAGGTAGCGGGGCTATCAATTACCCAAACGCTGCCGGGCACCTCGTACCCGTAAATGTTCAGCTGCTGCACCCCGGCTTGAAAAACATCCCGCCACAGGCTGGTTTTGTTGTTCATAACCGCCTCGTTCGCCAGCTTAATAATTAAATCCTTTTTCATTACAATTAAATTTAAGCTGTAATTGCAGGGAACGCCGCTTTGGCTAATCATTTTAATTTGCTGCACCCGGCCGCCCGGTGCCATTTCCAGCGCCATTACATCGCCCTCATTCTGCGGCATGGGCCCGTTTTTGTACGCAACGGTAATTTCGGCGCCGCTTTCGGCGTGGCGCTCTAACAGCGCGGTTAGGTCAATGTTGCCTACCACGCCGGCGTCGCAAAGCAGCACATATTCCTCCTTGGTGCGGTTTAGGTAGCCGCTAATGGCGTTAATAGATTTTAAGCGGTTGGTGCACATGCTAATATCCGAATTAACATACGGCGGTAAAATAGAAAGGCCGCCGCTTTTTCGGTCTAAATCCCAGGCCTTGCCCGAGCCTAAATGGTCTAACAACGAATGGTAATTGTATTTAGGAATTACCCCCACATTAGAAATACCGGCGTTAACCATGCAGGAAAGCGGAAAATCTATTAGCCGGTAACGGCCGCCGAACGGCACCGAGGCCATAGACCGCGCCGCGGCCAGTTCCCCAATCAGTTCGTCATGCACATTTGCAAAAACAAGCCCGATTACATTTTTGGCTTTCATTGCACTTCCCCCTTTCCAAGGTCTTGCCGTATCATTGATTTTGGCAGCACCACGGCGTTTTCGCCAATGGTAAGGTCGGCCCCTACTACCGAAACGCCCCAGTCTTTCAGGTCTTGCATATTCTCCGGCCGCTGGCCAACCTTAGCCCCGGGGCCAATAACGCTGTTTTCGGCCACAATAGAATACTGCACCGAAGCGCCCCTGCAAATTTTAACGCCCGGCATAATCAGCGAATCGCGAACCTGCGCGCCCTCCTCAATGGTTACATTAGCAAACAGCACCGAAAAATCTACCGTACCAAAAACGTTGCAGCCCTCGGTAATCAGCGAATTTTCTACCTGCGCCGTTTGGCCAATGTACTGCGGCGGCAGGGTTGGCGTGCGGGAATAAATACGCCACGCCGGGTCTGAAAGGTCTAATTCTACCTTGGGGTTTAAAAGGTCCAAATTCGCCTCCCACAGCGAATCAATGGTGCCAACATCCTTCCAATAATCGTTAAAACGGTAAACATCCATTTTTTCGTTTGCTTTTAGCATATTGGGAATAATGTTTTTGCCAAAATCGTTGGCAGAATTTAAATCGGCCTCATCCTCGGTTAAATATTTTTTTAGCACCGGCCAGCTGAATACATAAATCCCCATAGAGGCCAAATTGCTTTTGGGGTGCGCCGGTTTTTCCTCAAACTCGTAAATTCGGTCGTTTTCATCTACATTCATAATGCCAAACCGTGAAGCTTCCTCCATGGGTACCTCCAGCACGGCAATGGTGCAATCGGCCCCACGCTCCTTGTGCTGATTGAGTAGCTCGGCGTAGTTCATTTTGTAAATATGGTCGCCCGAAAGAATCAGCACATATTCGGGGTCGTACCGCTCAATAAACGGGATGTTTTGGTAAATGGCGTTGGCGGTACCCTTGTACCAATCGGCGCCCGAATTTTTTTGGTAGGGCGGCAACACATGCACCCCGCCATTCGAGCGGTCTAAATCCCACGGCTTGCCCGAACCAATATAATCGTTTAGCTCCAGCGGCTGGTACTGGGTTAAAACGCCAACCGTTTCGATACCGGAGTTAATGCAGTTAGAAAGTGGAAAATCTATAATTCGGTACTTGCCCCCGTAAGGCACAGCCGGTTTGGCAATTTTTTGGGTCAAGACCCCTAAACGGCTGCCCTGGCCGCCGGCCAGCAGCATTGCTACACATTCTGTTTTTTTCAAAACATCAACCCCTAATCTTAATATAACTTAAAAATATTAAAAACTAACCTTTGGCCAGTGCTTTTTTACCCGCAGCCCCGCGCGCCTTTTTTTGCCGCTTGGTGCAGGTGTAAAACAGCGTGCTCATGGCCGGAATTTCAAACTCGGCCGATTGCTCCTGCCCGTGCATGGCAACCGGTTGGGTCTTTAGCTTTAAAAGGCCGCGGCCCTGGCCGCCAAAAGCCTCGTCGTCGGAATTAAAGCAACAGGTGTATTCTCCCGCAAAGG
>URRK01000103.1 GCA_900550315.1 uncultured Oscillospiraceae bacterium
GATCATGGAGGGGTCTACAAACGGCACGGGAATAACCGAACCAATGCGAAAAACAATAATAATGAAAAAGGTGAATAAAATCTTTCTGCGAATTTCAGGGATTTTCCACGCGTTTTTAATTGTTTCAAGCATTTTAGTTCACCTCGGCTTTACCGCCGACGGCTTCAATTTTAGCTTTGGCAGCAGCCGAGTAGGCCGTTGCTTTAACGGTCAGCTTTTTGGTCAGCTCGCCGTTGCCTAAAATTTTAACGCCGTCCAATGCCTTTTTAATCAGGCCTTTTTCCTGTAAAGCCGCGGCATCTACAACAGCGCCGTTGTCAAACGCCTCTAATGCAGAAACGTTAACGAAGGCGTACTGGGTTGCAAAAATGTTGTTAAAGCCACGCTTAGGAATTCTTCTTTGCAGCGGCATTTGACCGCCCTCAAAGCCGGGTCTCATGCCGTGACCGGAACGAGCCTTTTGACCTTTGTGACCTTTACCGGCAGTTTTACCGTTGCCGGAACCATGGCCTCTGCCAATACGCTTTGCGTCCTTAACGGAACCCTCAGCGGGGGAAAGCTCATGAATTTTCATGGTATGCGCACCTGCCTTTCCTTACGCTTTTGTTACCTCTACGAGGTGACTGATCTTATTGATTTTTCCCATAGTCTGGGCGTTGTCGGGTTGAACGGTTTCGTCCCCGACTTTGCGAAGGCCCAAGGCAGCAGCGGTCAAAATCTGATTAGACTTGCAGCCGATTGTGCTTTTAATTAATTTAATTTTAAGCCCGGCAGCCTGTTTTTTTGTAGCCATTTGCCGCTCCTCCTTAACCTAAAATTTCTTTTACAGATTTGCCGCGGGTTGCAGCAACCTGCTCGGCGCTTCTTACCGAAGCTAAGCCTGCTACCGTAGCACGAACTACATTGCAGGGATTGTTGGAACGCAGCACCTTGGTACGGATGTCTTTAATGCCAACCGTTTCAACAACGGCACGAACCGCACCGCCGGCAATAACGCCGGTACCGGGGGCTGCGGGTTTCATTAACACGCGGCCTGCGCCAAACTCACCAATAATTTCGTGCGGAATGGTGGTGCCTTTCAGCGGAACCTTGATCAGGTTCTTTTTGGCGTCCTCAATGCCCTTGCGAATAGCGTCCGGAACTTCGCCGGCTTTGCCTAAACCAAAACCAACGGTGCCGTTGCCGTCGCCAACAACGACCAAAGCCGAAAACTTCATAATACGGCCGCCCTTAACGGTTTTGGAAACGCGGTTGATAGAAACAACGCGCTCTTTCATATCCATAGTGGTTGCATCAATGTTTTTAGCCAAAGTTTACTCCTCCTTCTCTTAGAACTTGAGGCCGCCCTCGCGGGCACCTTCGGCAAGCTCTTTCACGCGTCCGTGATAAATGTAACCGCCACGGTCAAATACAACCGTTTCGATCCCTTTAGCCTTTGCGCGTTCAGCAATTAACGCCCCTACCTTGCGGGCTTCATCCTTATTGCCTTTGGTTTCGCCAAAGTCTTTTTCAACAGAAGAAGCGGCGGCAAGCGTTACGCCTTGCTCATCATCAATGATCTGGGCGTAAATATTTTTGCTGGAGCGGAATACATCAAGACGGGGGCACGCTGCGGTGCCGCTGATCTTGGCGCGAACACGCTTATGGCGCTTAAGACGAGCGGTGTTGCTGTCAGTCTTTTTAACCATTTTTCGTTCTCTCCTTTATTAACCCTTTGCGCCCTTACCGGCTTTACCTTCCTTGCGGCGGATGTGCTCGTCTGCATACTTAATACCTTTGCCCTTATACGGCTCCGGCGGACGCTTTTCGCGTACCTCTGCTGCAAACTGGCCTACCTGCTGCTTGTCAGCGCCGACAATAACGATTTTGTTGGGGCTGGGTACCTCAATGGTAATACCCGGCACCTCGGAAACAATTACCTGATGAGAAAAGCCTAAGTTCATAACCAGGTCTTTCCCCTGCTTGGCAACACGGTAACCAACGCCGTTTACTTCCAGCTCTTTAGAAAAGCCTTTTTCAACACCGGTAACCATGTTGGCAATTAAGGTACGGGTTAACCCGTGCAGAGATTTAAACTGATTGCTGTCATCCGGGCGTTTTACTAAAACTTCGTTCCCCTCTACGGCAACGGTAATGCCGCTGTGGAAGGTGTTGGTTAAAGTGCCCTTCGGGCCCTTTACGGTAACCTCGGAGCCGTTTACCTTAACCTCAACCCCGGCCGGGATGGTAATAGGTTTATTTCCTATTCTTGACATTTTAGCTGCACCCCCTTACCAGATGAAAGCCAGCACTTCGCCGCCAACATTGTTGGCGCGTGCCTGCTTGTCGGTCATAATACCCTTAGAGGTGGAAAGGATTGCGATGCCCAGGCCTTTCATAACCTTTGGCATATCCTCTACATTGGTGTAAATACGCAGACCGGGTTTAGAAATTTTTCTAAGACCTTTAATGACCTGCGACTTGTTCGGGCCATATTTTAATACTACATGAATCGTGCCCTGTTTTCCGTCCTCTACTACCTGAAAAGAGCTGATGAAGCCTTCGTCCAAAAGGATCTGGGCAATTGCCTTTTTCATGTTAGATGCCGGAATATCAACCGACTCATGCTTTGCTGAACTTGCATTACGAATACGCGTAAGCATATCAGCTATTGTATCGGTGATTTGCATACCGTCAACCTCCTTTACTTAGCTGATTACCAGCTAGCCTTCTTCACACCGGGGATTTCACCCTTATATGCCAGTTCTCTGAAGCATATACGGCAGATACCGTATTTGCGAAGGTAGGCATGGGGGCGGCCGCAGATCTTGCAGCGATTGTAGCTTCTGGTAGAAAATTTAGCGGGGCGGGCCTGCTTGATTTTCATAGATGTTTTAGCCATTTTCCTTACTCCTTACTTCGCAAACGGGGCGCCCATGAGCGATAACAGCTCGCGCGCTTCCTCGTCGGTATTCGCGGTAGTGACAAACATAATGTCCATACCTCTTACCTTGTCGATCTTATCGTATTCAATTTCAGGGAAAATCAACTGCTCTTTTACGCCCATGGAATAGTTGCCACGGCCGTCGAAAGAGTTGGGGTTAATTCCTCTAAAGTCACGAACACGGGGCAGAGCCAGGCTGAACAGCCGGTCTACAAATTCGTACATTCTGTCGCCGCGCAGGGTAACTTTAACGCCAATTGGCATGCCCTCGCGCAGTTTAAAGTTTGCAACGGATTTTCTTGCTCTGCAAACGATCGGTTTTTGTCCGGTGATGATGCCGAGATCGTTCATAACGGCGTCAATTGCCTTTGAATTGTCCTTTGCCTCACCGCAGCCAACGTTGATAACAACCTTATTGAGCTTCGGGATCTGCATGACGCTCTTATAGTTGAACTTTTTCATCAGCGCAGGCGCGATATTGGCATTGTAATCGTCCTTTAGCCTTGCCATGTCATTTCCTCCCTACTCAAAAAGTCTCACCGCATTTTTTGCAAACGCGGTCTTTTTTGCCATCGGCGTAGATTTTAGTGCCTACGCGGGTGGGTTTGTTGCACTTCGGGCAAACCACCTGAACCTTAGATGCATAAACAGCAGCTTCGGTTTTAATAATGCCAGAGGGGTCGCCGGCCTTGCGGGGCTTTACATGCTTAGAAACAATGTTAATACCCTCTACAATAACCTTACCCTCTTTGGGGCTTACCTCTAAAACCTTGCCGGTCTTACCACGGTATTTTTCGTTACCGGTAAGCAGCACAACGGTATCGTCTTTTTTAACATGCATTTTACTCATTGCGTTCTACCTCCCATCAGAGTACTTCGGGAGCCAGAGAGAGGATCTTGGTGTATTCCTTCTCACGGAGCTCACGGGCAACAGGCCCGAAAATACGCGTACCAACCGGGTTTTTATCTTCGCGTATTAGAACTGCTGCATTTTCGTCAAATCTGATGTAAGTACCGTCTTCGCGACGGATACCTTTGGCTGAACGCACTACAACGGCCTTTACCACATCGCCCTTTTTCACTGTTCCACCCGGAGCAGCTTTTTTCACGGACGCAACGATAACATCGCCGATGTTTGCATACCTCCTGCCGGAGCCGCCCAATACTTTAATGCACATAATTTCCTTTGCACCAGTGTTGTCGGCAACCTTGAGGTAACTCTGTTGTTGTATCACAGTGTTTTCCTCCTAAATAGAATTATTTAGCCTTCTCAATAATTTCAACCACACGCCAGTTTTTGTCTTTCGAAAGGGGTCTGGTTTCCATAATGAGAACTCTGTCGCCTACACCGCACTGGTTGTTTTCATCGTGGGCTTTCAGCTTAACAGTATTCTTAATGATTTTTTTATACAGCGGGTGCTTTACGTTATCCTCGATCAAAACAACAACGGTCTTGTCCATTTTGTCGCTAACTACTTTACCCACTCTGGTTTTACGAAGGTTTCTTTCGCTCACAGCCATATACCTGCCTTTCCTTACGACTCAGCGCTGCCGGATTGGATCTCGCGCTCACGCAAAACGGTGTTTACGCGGGCAATATCCTTTTTCACAGCGTTAATCTGCATCGGGTTATCGAGCTGATTGATAGCGTGCTGAAAACGAAGGTGAAACAGCTCTTCTTTTAAAGACTTCAGTTGGTTTGCAAGCTCTGCGTCAGTTTTTTCTCTAATGTCCTTAACATTCATTACTGCTCACCGCCTTTTTCTTTCTCGATAAATTTGCATTTGATCGGCAGCTTGTTGGCGGCAAGACGCATAGCCTCGCGCGCAATTTCACGGTCTACACCGCCGATTTCAAACATAACACGGCCGGGCTTTACCACGGCTACCCAATATTCCGGAGAACCTTTACCGGAACCCATTCGGGTTTCTGCCGGTTTTTCGGTGATCGGCTTATCGGGAAAAATTTTGATCCAAACCTGACCGCCACGCTTGGTGTAACGGGTCATGGCAATACGAGCTGCCTCAATTTGGTTTGAGGTGATCCAGGCCGGCTCTAAAGCCTGCAGACCGTAATCACCGTAGGTAACGGTATTACCGCGCTGTGCGGTGCCCTTTAAACGGCCACGCTGCACGCGACGGAATTTTACTCTCTTCGGTAATAACATTACTTGGCGCCTCCTTCTTTCTTTGCTGTTTTACCGGCAGCATGAAGCACCTCGCCCTGATAGATCCACACCTTTACGCCAATGCGGCCGTAAGTGGTGTGAGCCTCTGCAAAACCGTAGTCAATATCGGCACGAATGGTTTGCAGCGGAATGGTACCCTCATGATAATGCTCGGTACGAGCAATTTCGGCACCGCCGACACGGCCGGAAACCTGGGTTTTAATACCCTTAGCGCCCAGGCGCATTGCGCGACCCATGGCAAGCTTCATAGCGCGGCGGAAAGAAATTCTTTTTTCCAGCTGAGCTGCAATGTTCTCAGCAACCAGCGTAGCGTTTACATCGGGATTTTTAACCTCAACAATGTTGATGAAAACCGGTTTGCCCAGCATTTTTTGGCAGTTGGCGCGGAGCTTTTCAATCTCGGCACCGTTGCGGCCAATTACCACACCGGGTTTGGCACAGTGAATGTGGATCCGAATTTTAGAAGCGGTACGCTCAATTTCAATCTTCGGAACGCCTGCACCGTACAGGGTCTTCTTCAGGTACTTACGGAGGTTATAGTCCTCAACTAAGGTGTCGCCAAAGGCACCGTCGCTTACAAACCAGCGCGAGTCCCAGTCTTTAATAACGCCTACGCGAAATCCGTTAGGATGTACTTTCTGGCCCATTACTTGTAACCTCCTTTTTAGTCTTCGCGTTCCCTGAGTACCAGGGTAACGTGAGATGTTCTTTTTAAAATGCTGTGCGCTCTGCCGTGGTCCTTTGCGCGAATTCTTTTCAGCGTGGGGCCGGGGCAAACAAAGCACTCTGCAACATAAAGCTTGGAAACATCCATTTTGTGGTTGTTTTCAGCGTTTGCCATAGCGGATTTTAGCAACTTTTCCAAATATTCGCAGGCCGACTTCGGGGTGTACCTGAGAATAGCCATGGCTTTATCCGCCGGTTGATTGCGGATCAGATCCAAAACAATCTTAACCTTGCGGGGTGAAATACGGGCGTATTTCAAAACTGCCCTTGATTCCATAGTCTGACTCTCCTTTCGACCGCTTATTTGCCGCTGGTCTTGGCGCCCGCGTGGCCGCGGAATGTTCTGGTGGGAACAAATTCACCAAGCTTGTGGCCTACCATATCCTCGGTAACATATACCGGTACATGCT
>URRK01000104.1 GCA_900550315.1 uncultured Oscillospiraceae bacterium
CTTATTTTTGCAGTCGTACGCCGGTTGCAGAACCCTGCCGCTGTGAAATATATCTGCCTTAAACCTTTGAACCGCCGAAACGGCACCCTCGGCATTTTTAATTTGGCCAAGCTTTTGGGTGCCGCTGTATTTTTCGGTTAAATGGGTATAATTCAGCAGCAAACATTCCTCCCAAACCGCTATTGACCTTTTATTTTTAACCGAAAGCAACACACCCAGCTTTTCAATATTCAAAACTGAATTGGCGTTATATTGCACCAAATAAATTTGCTGCTCCCGGTTAAACTGCACTCTGCAATCCTCTGCCTTAAAGCTGTCTCTTTTAGGGTACAACTGCTGCCACAGCTTTATGGCGGCCGCCTTAGCAGCCGCTGCGTTTTTTAGGCGGGCTACCGGCTGTTCCTTTGCAAAACGCTGAATAAACGGAGTATATTCCTCCACCGAAAAGGTTGGTATATTTTCATCTGCTTTGTTATTTTGCAAAATAACAAGGCTTAAAACCCCGGCCGCAACCAAAACAGCCGCCGCTGCAAAAATAAAATTTTTTTTGCCAAAGTGCTTACAAATTCCCCCCACAAAAACAAGTTGGCACCAAAAAGCATTTCAATTTTATTTCTGCAAAACCGGCAGCGTTGCCGTTTTTGGCGCTTGCGCCGCACCAAATAAATATTCTACCATTAAGCTCGCACCGTTATTTAAAAACGCGGCGTTTGTTACCGGCATATCTGTTTTTGAAAATTCAAGCGCATATTCTTGGTAAAACAAGTTTTTATTAAAGATGTTTTGCACCACAACACTTCTGCCGGCAAAGGCGTTTTTCTGCGGCACGCGAATATAGGCCACCAGCATTTTGTGGTTTGCCAACACATAATTAAATTCTTCCGAAAACGCATTGTTTAAAGCATCATAGTATTGATGGGTGGCTATTCCCGTTCCCATTCCAATTTCAATATCAACAATATTATCTTGAATCATATTTATTTTAAGGGGATGATTGGTTGTTTTAGAAAGCACAACTTCCCCCTTTTCGTTGTAAATGCTGTACCCAACTGTGGCATTACCGCATGAATATATTTTGTAGTACTTTCCAAAATCAATAACGGCGGTGTTTTCCCCGGCGCTCGCTGCCCCCTTATAAGGCGAACAGGCGGAAACAAAGCAAAAAAGAAAAACCACCAGCAAGCTTATTAATTTTTTCATAATCTACCCCCCTATTTTTGCCTACTTAAACGCTTAACCACACATATAAAGCTATTGAACCCGCATACAAAACTACCGCGGCAGCAAAAAGCCACTTGCAAAGCTTGGCAGTACGGCCTTGGCCCACCGTTTTTGGGAACCTTTTTAGGCTTTGTGCCGCGGCGAGCGTCCCATTTGCGGCGTAAGGCATTATGACGGCCGCAAACACGGCAGCTTCGTTTAAGGACTGTTGCTTTACTAAAAAAATTCCCGTAAGCATTAGCAACGGCAGAAAAACAAAAAATATTGCTTTGGCAACCGATTCTAACCCTAAAAGAACGGCCGGCGTTCTGTTTTGCCTGGCCGGCACACAGCCGCCCGGTCCTATTCCGGTGCGTTTTTGTAACTCGTAAAATATATTTTGCACCTGTTTCAAGCTATACTGGCTATCGTCTATTACTGCCGTTCCATTGGCCGTTACAAAAAGCAACGCCTGCCCTGCCCCAAAGGCTTTTGTCGGCAAATAAACCGAAACCGGAATACCACCCGCCCCGGAGGTTATTTTTACTGTTTGCAGCAGGTTTTGTTTTTTTAGCATTAAAGCAATTTCTTTATTAGAATACGCACCAAATAAACGCAATTCGCTATACTTAATTTGTTTTGGCTTAAGCAATTTTGCCTTTAGGCTGTTGCGCTTTTTTGGCGGCAACCGGTAAACCTTGTGCAGGGGAACAATTTCAAAATAATCGGTATAAAAAGTTACTTTAGCCCGCAGCAGCAAAAATAGCAGAAAAACCGCAATAACGGTTGCCAGCACAGCACCAAAAAAGTCCCACACTAACTGCAGCACCAAAGGCCCCTCAAGCCAATTTGAATTGAAACCGGTGAAAAAAATTGCTATAAACACATAGCAGGCCGCAGCTATCCACACCCCACATAACAATACCATTGCGGCATACTGGGTTCCAAACGGGCGTATTGTTTTTTGTGGTACGCGTTTTTTCACTCTTAAGCCCTCCGGCCGTTTAATTTTTAGGTCTGCCTATTTTTTCGTTCCATTTTTGTTGGTACGGCCGTGCAAAAGCTTTGAAATACCTGCGCGAAACACAACCCCCGTTTTCCGCAATCACTTCCGGCAGGGTGTGCAAAGCGTCGGCCAAATCGGTGGCTTGCTCAAATTGTTTAAGCTGCAAAAGCTCTTTTAACCTTATAAGGTTTTTGCAAAGTAACACCAAAACACTACTGTTTTTGTACACAACCGTTTTAACATATACATTTTCGTGCCGGCAAAACGCCCAGGCCTGCCCCAAACCGTTTAACTTTGCCAAGGTTTGGCGAATAGTATTATTGGCAATTGGCTCCGCCGTGTTTTGCAGTAGGGCTATTAAGCTTTCAAGAACGGGAATATTTTCAGCCGCCCGAATGTTTCCGCGTATTAAAACAAGGCAAAAGCTTAAATCTATTAGCTCGTTTTGTGTAATCATGCCCTTTAACTCCATTGCGCTTTAAGTTAACACGCGGCCGGCAGGCTGCAATTTTGCCTTTGGCCGGTACAGCCCAAGCTTACTGTATAGTATAAGTATAGCGTTTGAAAGCGCCCTTGTCAACCTGGCGGCACGCGTACTGCGCGCCGCGCCGGAGCAATTGTGGCACAGCGGCTGCCCTAACAAGCTGCAAGGGGCAGTGTGTTGGAGCAAATTTACCGCCAAAAATCTACGGCTTTAGAAAGCTTAACAACCGTTAGCGCAAAGTATTCCTCCATATCGTATCCGCCACGAATTAAATTGCGGCGCACCGCCAAATACTGTTCAGCCACTTCTTGGGAGGGCATTAGGCCGAATTGGTTTAACTGCTTTTTTATAGGCGCAAAAACTTTTTGAATGAATTCAATTTTTGTTACCAGGTCCTCATAAAAGCAGGATGTTTGCATATCAACATCGGCGTAATCAAAACCCAAGTCCTGCTCAATTGCAACACTTTCAAAAGTGGTACTAAAATTATTTAGGCTTTCAACCTGTAAACAAAAAATGTTAAGGCCTAACTCTTGGCAATGGTCTGCATACCTTTTTAAATAAACCGTGTCAGGCACTGCCCAAAGCCGATTATCCCTAAAACCGAACCACCGCTCCATGGACTCGCGATTCAAAGCTTCCGAAACGCTGTCTGTTCTTTCGTCCAGCGGCCAGGTTTCATGCGCACCTATTCCAAAGTAGTTTTCAAGATCTAATGGAACACCCTTGTTTCCAATCGACTTGATAATAAATCCGTTTTTCAACCATGTTTTTTTCATTTATTACAACTTCCGTTTCGGCAAATAAATAAAATCTGCCAACGCCGCTTGCCGGCCATTAATTTTAAGAAAATACTAAACCATTAGGTTCTGCCTTCCGCTGAAGAATCGCCTTTGTCAATCAATCCTGCGCCCAAAAGTCCGTAAGGCTGCGCTATTCACCAAAAGGCACAAAGCCCTCCGTCCAAAACATCTCGTTCAGTTTATATTCCGAAATACAAAAATCGTCCGGGTGGTCTTTAAACTTTGGGTGGCTTTTTAACCGTTCCCTAGCCGCCTCAGCCTTTTGCAGCGTTGAATAAACTGCAATATATATTTCTATATCAAGAATTTCATTGTTCTCTACAACCTCATAAGAATGGCTTAATTCATAAACATACTCCATGCCGCACCTCATATAAAATCATAATCGTCAAAATCTACCGGAACCTTTTCAATTTCAAAATCATTAGGGTAATCTTTAAACCCTATCACCGTTTTGTAAAACCGAATGGCCCTTTTGGCTTTGGCCCTTGTGGAAAAATAGCCCAATGACTTAGTATCGCAGATCCAACCGTCTCCGTCCGGCTCGATTTTTCGCCTATGTTTTAAGCCATAAACACATTTCATTAATCTAATCTCCTGTAGTATATACCGTTGATCCAACCAAATCCTTTGCCCGACGAGTCTAAAATATATAAATCACCGTCTATTATAAATATATCCTCATCTCTTACTGCAAAGGACTTAAGTTTTAGATCCCTAGTAAGCCATTTTTTAATTTTATTAAAATCTCTTCTTGCACCCGGTTTCCAATTTCCTTTTCCCCATTTATTATCCATCATTCTACGGGCGTTTTCCTCTGCCGATAACGAATAATCTACCATCCCCTTATTCACATAACTCGGATGTTGTGTTGAGCGTTTTTTCTTTGAGTCCTTGGATTTCTTTTTTGACAATAAAACATTTGAAATACCGGACCAAATATTAGAAAACATTAAGCTTGTGGACTCCGATAGCTGCGCTATCATTAATTTAAACGGCTCTGTTGTAGTTATATACCCTATTACAGCACAGGCAGCTATCGCTGCTCCAATTAACAAAAGCACCAATAAATCGTCAACTAATGCCATGTCGCCCGATGGGTCAGAAAAGGCAATTGGACTATTTCCGCAGTAGGCGTACATATTGTGGGCCAATGTTCCCTGCCCCGTGGAAACATAGCCGTCCGCATTAATAAACCGCCCGGTTTCCGGGTCGTAGTAGCGGCTGTTGAGGTAATACAGCTCGGTTTCGGAATCGTAATAATACCCGCGGTAGCGGAACGGGTTGGCTTTACCCACGGTTTCGGCCAAAGACCCGGTAACGCTTAAAAGCTTGCCCCAGCTATCGTAACTGTATTGCACCACGCTATTTAAGTCGCTGTCGTAAAGGCCTATCACATCGCCCTGCAAATTGTAATAGTAATAATAGTTGTTGCCGTTATACTCCATTGCATGGCGCGTACCGGCGGCGTCATAATCAAACCAAATTTGTTGGTTATTGTAAATTTGGGAAACAATTTTATCGCCGTCTAACAGGTAGTCGGTTGCAACTCCGTTCACCTTTTTTTGGGTACGGTAGCCGGAATCGTCATATTCAAAAGAAAGGCTTTTTCCGTTTGCCGCAGCTGTTGCCAACCGGCGGCCGTTTTGCCATGTAAAGGTGAAGCAACTGTAAGAAAATATATGACTCTCACACTTAAACCTGTTAACGCACAAAAGGTTCTTAACAAGCTTTTATGGATGCTCCCTCGTTAGGGAATATTCGTACATAATATAGTTTGCATATTGGGTTGCTTGCCGCTCTCGCCCAATTGATGTTAATGAAATGTTGTTTATCCATTGATAGTAGTGGGTCAGTTCGTGAGCCAATGTAAACAAAATCGAGGCAAGTGCATCGTCGTTCCCTAAATTACTTACCAGTTCATCATAATCGCCTGTTGCAATTCTAATGTAGGGCTCGTCAAAATACGAAAAAGGTTCAAAAAAACTTCCGACCACCCGGTCGCCGTCTTTTGTTTTAATTGTTTTTGCATCTTTTACATAAACAACAACTCTTAACGGAAAATAATATTGTGTTCTCACCCAAGCCGCAAACTGTGCGCAAGCGCGTTTTACTTCGGGGTGAACCCCCCGTTCGTACCGAAAGCGCAAACCCACTCGTCTGGCGCTTTCTTTTGGCAAATTCTTTTCCCAATCGTTTATTGTCCAAATATGCATATTATTTATACTTCCTATGTCCTCTACCGGGAGTGTGTTTTTTTGGTTTTTTAGGATTTGATCGTGGTTTCCACTTATTGTTTTTCCGCGCTTTATATTTTCTTTCTCTTCCCTGTTTTTTCTGTCCGGGACGAGCATAAGGGTCAGGATCTGAGGATGACTTAACTGAATTATATATAGCAACCCCAACTATTATGGTAGCAGTAATGGCAACAGTGCCAAGTACAATCCATCCTATAGGATTCCATGCATTGGTAACTCCAACGCTTCCTGCAGTTACCAAATAACCTCCAGTTATTGCTAAGGCCCAATATCCGTCCGGATCAAACTTGTTGACCGAGTTATTCATGCAATAAGCAAATATATTGTTTTCTAAAATATGGTCATTCTCACCATCAATTATCTCATGATCATCCGCATTAATCCACCTGCCCGTTTCCGGGTCGTAGTAGCGGCTGTTGAGGTAATACAGCTCGGTTTCGGAATCGT
>URRK01000105.1 GCA_900550315.1 uncultured Oscillospiraceae bacterium
GCCTTATTGATTTACTTGATAAGGAATATCAAATTGAGAGAAAAACTTATGAAAGGACGAGATAGTATATTGTTTACCGGCTTATATATTCGCGGACCTTAACGTGCAATCAACATCAACAAACAAATTCTTTGAAAGGCAGTAATTATGAAACACAAACCAAACTGCCGTTTCAATCATATTTTTCTATACACAATTTTCTACAAGAGACGGCAGACAAAAAGAAAAATGAATTACGAAAGGATTATGTTGAATGAAAAACGAAACCAAAATGTCTGCCGAAAAGGTAGTAAAGCAACCCAAACCGAAGCTAATGAACATTAAACTCGAAAAGCTTCTCCCGTTTGAGAATCACCCGTTTAAGGTGCTGGACGATGAGTCTATGAAAGAACTTGTCGGGAGTATCAAAGAATACGGACTCTTGAACAGAATCATCGTTCGTCCGTTAGAGGACAAGCCCGAAGAATACGAAATCATTTCCGGGCACCGCAGAGTACACGCCGCCGAGCTTCTTGAAATCAAAGAGGTACCAGCGGTTGTTCATTTTATCGACCGTGACGAGGCCACGGTTATGATGGTAGATTCCAATTGCCATAGAGAAAACTTAACGCTTATGGAAAAAGCTCGTTCTTACCGCATGAAAGCAGATGCGTTATCGCACCAAGGTAAAACTTTGGGACAGAATGTCCCGAAGCCCGAGGACAATCGAACTACGGCAAAAATAGGTAATGAAGCCGGCGACAGCTATAAAACCGTTCAAAGACTTATTCGCCTAACCTACCTTGTTCCCGAACTTCAGGAGTATGTGGACAAAGGCAAGATGAAAATGCTCCCGGCATATGAACTATCATTCCTTGATGAAGATGCACAGAGAGATATTGTTGACAATATTGATGAAACCGAAACTTTTCCGTCACACGCACAGGCTCGCCGTATGCGTGTCGCTTTTGAAGAAGGCAAACTTGACTACAATACCGTAGCTGAAATTATGGCAGAGGTTAAACCCAATCAAATTGAAAAGCTGAAAATCCCGATGGACGATATTCGCAAATATGTGCCGAAATCTATGACACCGGCTGAAATACAGGAATACCTTATTAAACTTGTCAAAAAAGAATATGACCGTCAGCATAATCGCAACGCGAGATAAGGAGGGCTTATGAATAAGTTTATTGTGGGCTTCGGCGCCGCACCGCAGGAATATGTTATTAACGGTGTAAGATATTTAGTTGAGTCGAGATTTCAAAAGCCCAACTATAAAGAATCCAAAGAAAATACTATGCTGAATAATTGTATAGGGAGTTATCTCACAAGCGATTTCGCAGATTTGCCGTCTGTCGATGCAGATAATATAATTAACACTGAATATGATTGTACGGCTGCCGGAAAGGAGGAAAACAATGCAGCCAAAAACTAAAAAAGACAAAATCGGGATAACGGCGCTTTATTGCCGGTTGTCCCGTGACGACGGAATGGACGGTGAAAGCAATTCCATCGTGAATCAAAAGAATCTGCTCTTGCAAAAAGCAAAAGAAAAGGGACTGACCGATACCAAGTTCTATGTTGATGACGGATATACGGGAACCAACTTCAACCGACCGGGATTTCAGCAGATGCTCTCCGATATCGAAATGGGATATATCTATGCCGTAATGGTAAAAGACTTATCCCGTCTCGGACGAGATTATGTTTCGGTAGGATATTACACCGATGTATATTTCCCTGGTCATGACATTCGCTTTATTGCCGTTAATGACGGCATAGACAGCGAAGAGGGCGAAAGCGAAATTGCTCCTTTCAAGAACATTCTTAATGAAATGTATGCAAGGGATATTTCAAAGAAGATTCGTTCCTCACACCGCTTGCGCGGTTCCATGGGAGAGCCGTTATCCCAACCGCCATATGGGTATATGAAATCCGCTGAAAACAAAAAGAAGTGGGTTGTCGACCCGGAGGCAGCAGAGGTGGTGAAAAGCGTTTTCAAAATGTGTCTTGAGGGCAAGGGCAACGAAACTATCGCGCGAATATTGCAGGAGAAGCAAATACTTGTTCCTATGGCGTATTGGCAAAACAAAGGTCTGCCGAGAGGCGGAAAGAAAACGCAGCCTAATCCGTACAAATGGTGCAAGACAACAATTCAAAAGATTTTGTCTCAGCAGGAATACTGCGGTGATGTAATAAACTTCAAGACCTGCTCAAAGTCTTTTAAGAACAAAACAAGACTTCCGAACGATCCCGAGAATTGGGCAATATTCAAGGATGTTCACGAGCCGATTATTGCACGGGGCGATTTCGAAAAGGTACAGACGCTCATAGCCAAAACCAAACGCCGCGCACCAAAGGCGAAAAACGGCGAGAAAAGCATATTCTGCGATTTGCTGTTCTGTGGGGACTGCCACGGTAAGCTCCGTCACCATACGAACACAATCAATAAGGATATTCATTATTTTGTATGTGCAAACAATAAGGTGGATTATCGCGGTGAGTGTCCCGGTCGGCATTATGTCAGGGCAGATGCCGTTGAACAGGTTGTTATGCTGGAGCTACGCAGAATGGCAGAGTTTCTTGAATCGGATGAAGAGGCCTTTGCCGAGCTGCTTGCCCAAAAGACCGACCGCGAGCTGTTGAAAGAAAAGAAACACGATGAGGAGGAGCTTCAAAAGGCAACCGTGCGAAACGATACCGTCTGCCGACTTTATGAAAAGCTTTACGAGGACAATGCAACGGGCAAGGTGAGCGACGAATGGTTTATGCAGTTATCCCACAAGTATGAGGTAGAACGGTTGGAACTGAAAGCTAAGATAAAAACTCTCCGTCAAAAGCTTTCCGATTGCAGACAATGTGAAAGGGATCGCGAAACCTTTACCTCAGCAATCCGCAGGTTCATGAGAATGGACAGGCTGACCGCACCGCTTCTGCGTGAACTGATCGACCGCATTGATGTGTTTGAAACGGAGGGCACAGGCAAAAACAGAACCCAAAGAATCGTTATCTATTACCGCTTTGTCGGGTACGTGGAAATACCCGAAGTATCTCACAGACCAAATATTATTGCCGACACCCGAAAAGGCGTCGCGACCAAGTATTTAACCGAGCCGAAAATGGCATAACAAAAGGAGCAGGCAAAAACCTGCTTCCAAGATAAACCCGTATCAAAATAAAAAAATCGAGTATTCATAAAGTCAAATCCCTTATGAATACTCGATATGGTGCGGGCGACAGGACTTGAACCTGCACGGTTGCCCACTAGTTCCTAAGACTAGCGTGTCTGCCATTCCACCACGCCCGCAAATGTTTTAAGCTGCAGCGGCCGGCGCCGCCTTTTAAAACGCCATTCTATTTTAACCTATAACGGGGTTGTTGTCAAGCTTTTTTAAAGAATTTTGTTTGCATTATTTTGCGGGGTGGGGGCAAGCAGGCAAAAGGGAATGTTTTGCGCGGCAGGAGTTAAAAGCCGTAGGGCTTATTTGCGCCTTACGCCGTTGCCTTGTGGTGAACGGCAATACACGCACAAAAGCTCCCATTTTAAAAGAAAATTTCAAGGGCAACCGTTGTTAAAAAACGCTAAAAATAGGCTTGCGTTTACTTTACCTGCCAAAACAAAAAGGCCGCCGCAGGCGGTTGTCTGCAGCGGTGTCTTTGGCGTTATTCAATTATTCAATTTCCAACCGACGGGTCTGCGGCTGGTCCTCTTTCTTCTTCGGCAAGGTCAGCTTTAACACGCCGTCGTGATATTTGGCAGTAATAGCGTCGCTTTGCACGCCGGAAAGGTCAAATTCCCGGCTGTAAGCGCCGTAAGAACGCTCGCAGCGAACATACTTACCTTTCTTTTCCTTTTCCTCATGCTCCGAATGGCGCTCGGCCCGAATGGTTAAAACATCGCCGCTAATGTCAAGGTGAATGTCTTTCTTGGCAAAGCCGGGCAAATCGGCCTCTAATTCGTAACGGTCGCCCTCGTCTTTAATATCGGTTTTAAACTCATCTAACGCGTGGCCGCCGTAAAAGCCAAACGGCGCATTAAAAAACTGCTTTTCCAGCTCGTCCATTTCTTTAAACGGATTGTATAATGCATTATTTCTGTGTGAATAAGGTCTAAGTTCAAACATATAAAAGCCTCCAATAAAATCAATTCATCTTTCGGCCATTTTGGTTATCTGGCTGGCCGACACCGGTTTAACGGTTGACACATTGGAACCACCTTTTCTTTTTAGCACCTTTCTGCTTTTGCTTTCTTAGGTACTTTCTTTTTTATTTGTGACTATATTATAGCACAAACAGTTGCTTTTTCAACGGTATTATAGTATAATGATTAAAAAGATATTGTGCTGTTGGCACAAATTCAGGTGGGGGAATATGAATAAAACTATTTTATTGCAGGCGTTTTTGGGTAATAAAACGCTGGGCGAGCTGGCCCAAACGGTTGGCGAGCAGTTAGGCTGCACGGTTATTATTACCGACACTGCTTTTCACATTGTAGCAACGGGGGCGGTGCCTGCTGCGGCAACCGCCGGGCTGCGGCAAGCGCTTTCGCACAGCGAGCTGCCGCTGCAGGTTTGCGCGCTTATTACCAACAGGCTGCAAAACGAGGCGGAGCCGGCCGCTGTTTTTATCGTAAACGGCTGGCAGGTAACGGTCGCGCCGCTAAGCTGCGGTACGGCGGCTTTGGGCTACCTGCTTTACCTTACAAAGCCGGGTAAAGCGCCCGCGGGGCAAGGGGCCGAGTTTGCCAAAAGCCTGTTGGCAAAGCAATTTTACATGGAGCGGCGGCTGTACAGCCTAACCGGCAACACAGCCGAGGACCTTTTAATAGACCTTTTGGAGGGCAAATTCCCCACTAAGGCCGATTTTACCCTAAAGGCGGCCGGAACCTTTTTGGCGCATTTTTCACCGCACCGATCTGTTTGTACTGCTGCAGTTTGTAAACCCGGCTGTTGGCGTAAACAGCGCCGACCGCCTGCAAAAAAGGCTGGCGCAAAGCTTTGCGGCCTCGCACCCGTTTTTTTACGGCGGGCAAATTGTTTTGTTTTTGCACCAGGACCACGACTTAGCGCCGCTGCAGTCTTTAACCGTTGAATTTGGGCTGCGGGCGGTACTTTCGGCCCCGCTGGACGAGCTTTACAGCCTAAAAGGGCAGTTTAAACCAACGGCAGCGGCGCTGCAATATTTAGCGGGCAAAAATAATAATCGGCCGTTTTTGGCGTACGCCGAGCAGTATGCGCTGCTAATGCTGCTAAAGCGGCTTGGCACCGAGCCGGATTTTAACCCGCCCGTTACCCAATTGGCTAATTATGACGCCGCGCATAACGCCCGCCTTTGCCAAACCCTTTTTGCGTACCTTATTTGCCACCGCTCTTTACAAAAAACCTGCGAGCTGCTTTTTACCCACCGCAACACGGTGCTTTACCGCATTAAAAAAATAAAAGACGATTTTAATTTAGACCCGGACCGCCCCGAAACCTGCCTGGCCAATTTGCTTGCCCTGGCGCTGGTTTTAGTGCGCCAAGGGCAGGAGGATTGGTTTTTGCTGCCGCTTGAAAAGGGCGAAAAGGGCAATTAAAAACGCCCCGCGTTGCAAGGCGTTTTTAGGACTGGCACCGATTCCCCCTGCCGGCGTATACTGGGGTAAAGGACGGTGGTTCAATGCGAAGAAGACCCAGATCTAAAACAGCGTTTCCGGTTTATTTAATTGCGTTTTGCGTGGGGCTGATTATTGCTTTTTACTGTCCTTTAAAATTTTTAGTATGCACACTGGCAATAGCAGTAATATTGCTGGGCATTTGGTGCATAAAATGTTGTCGGTAAGGGGTGCTTTTATGAAGGTTGTTGTTGTAAAAAGTCCAAAGCTGTTAGGTGGAATTTTGCGCCTGATTTTTGGCATTAAAAAAAGCGAGACCGTGTAAGCCAAAGCCTACCGGCCGAAAACAATTTTAAAACAACATAGCAGCAAGGCTGCCGCAGAATTTACCCGCGGCAGCCTTGCTGCTTTTTAATGCAAATTTGCATTTATTATTTGGTTTTTAAAATTTCGGCCAGCTTGCCGGCTAAAGAGTTTGCGTTGGCAATGTGCGATTCCGGCAATGGGTGTCCGTTAAGGGTTTCCGCCGTCCAGCCGCGTACCTGTTTCCAATAGTAGGTGTTGCCGTCTTTGGCGGCGAATTCCTCTACCGCTTGCTGAAAGAACTCGTTGCCGC
>URRK01000106.1 GCA_900550315.1 uncultured Oscillospiraceae bacterium
AACTACCAAACCGAAAAAGTAGCTTTTGCACATTGCTTTCAAACATATTATTTTGCGTTACGGTAGTAACCTCGGTGTAGATTAGCTGCTTTTCGCCCGCGCCCTCGGCCGCTTGCTCGGCGGCATTTTTAACGCCAAGGTAGCCCATGGCAAACGGGTTTTGCACAATCAGCGCGTGCATTTCGCCCGTTTCTAACATAGCAACCGATTGAACATTAGTATCAAACCCCACGCAGTGCACGCGGCCGCCAGGGGCCTTTACCGCATCGCCAATGGTGGCCTTTGCTGCCTCGCCAATGCCAAGGGTCATCCACTCGTTAAACCCTACCAGCACATTTATTTCAGGGTGCTCTTTTAACAGTTGCTTTGCGCCGCTGCGCGCCGAGGCCACACTGCTTTGTGCCGTAACGCTGCCAACAATTTTAGCGTTGGAATATTGCTGCAGCGCACTGCGAAAGCCCTGCTCGCGCAGCTTGCCGTTTTGTGTTTCTTCAGTGTAATTAACCAGGCCAATGTTTACCGGTTGACCGCTTGGCAAGGCGGCTACGGCCGCTTTGGCGGCGGCGGCCCCGGCCGAAGTGCTGTTGGTGCCAATAAAAGCGCGAACCAGCGGGCTGGAAATATCGCTGTCTACCGTTAAAACCGGCACCCCGCTTTGCACCGCCTGCTGCACGGCTAAGTTAGATTTTTCCTCATCTATTGCCGAAAGCAAAATGGCGCTGGCCCCGTTTTTTACGGCCTTTTGTATAAGGCTGTTTTGGGCGGCGTAGTCCTCCTCGTGCTCCGGCCCCTCAAAGGTTACGCGCACATTGTACTCGGTTGCGGCCGCGTCTACCCCGTTTTGCAAATTTTTAAAAAAATCGGAATTCAGCGATTTTACAATCACCGCTACATATTTTTGCTCGGCCGAACCGGCCCCCTTGCAGCCGGCGGCGCCCAACGCCAGGCAAAGGCACAGCAAAATAGAAACCAGCTTTTTCACGGCTGCACCTCCTTTGTTATTTTAGGAATACGCACCGTAACCGTGGTGCCAACATCCAGCTCGCTTTCCACCGTTAGCCCGTAGGCGCTGCCAAAGTAAATTTTAAGCCGGTCGTTAACATTTTTAACGCCAATGCCCCCCGAATCGCTGCGCCCCTTTTGCAAAATTTTTCGGCACTGCTCCGGCGTCATGCCAACGCCGTTATCCTGCACCTTTATTAAAATGTCGGTATTATTCTCCGGCGCGCTGCAAACCGTTATTACAATTTCGCCCTCGTCTACCATGCGGTCTAAGCCGTGGTAAATGGCGTTTTCAATTAACGGCTGAACCGTTATTTTGTTGCACAAATAGTGGCTCAAACCCTCCACCTTGAACCGGTAAGAAAACTGGTTACGGTAGCGGTAGCTTTGAATAACCAAATAGCTTTTGGCGTGCTGCAGCTCTTTTTCAAGGGGAATCAGCTCCTGCCCCTTGCTAATGCTAATGCGAAACAGCCTTGCCAGCGCGCTTACCATTTTTGCCGCGTCGGCGGTTTTTCCCTGCTCGCACATCCACTGAATAGAATCCAGCGTGTTGTACAAAAAGTGTGGGTTAATTTGCGCCTGCAGGGCTTTCAGCTCGGTTTTACGCAGCTCGGTTTGCTCCAACCGCACCTGCTCCATAAGCTGTTTAATGCGGCCGGTTAGGTGTGCAAAGGTGTTGCACAGCACCTGTAATTCGGCAACCGATTGCGTACCCGGCGTGTAGCAAAAGCTGTTTGCCTGCCGCTCAAAGCTTTGCATGGCCAAAATTAAGGCTCGCACCGGCTTGGTAACAATTTTTTGCCAAACCAGCAGCACCGCCAGCGCAACGGCCGCACAGCAAAAAAGCGAAAACGCAACGCCGGCAATAATTTGCGATTGCTTTTCGCTGGCGAACTCGGTAGTATAGCTTTTGCCAACAATGCGCCACAGGCCATCCGGCGTGGTAGAAACCGCGGTAATTTCCTCCCCGTTTTGGTAAACGCCGTCCCCTTTTCCTGCAACGGCTTTGGCATCCTCGCTTTTTAGCCCGGCGTACAGCACCTGCTGCTGCGGGTGGTAAATTAAGTTATTTTCCATATCGGTAATATAACAATAGCCGTGCTGCCCTATGCCAACCTTATCAATATAATCGGCCAAATAATTAAAATTAAAATCTACCGCTAAGTACCGCCCGTTTTCAAACGCGGGCTGCGAAAGCTTGGCGGCAACCGTAACCGCCCAGGGGTAGACCCCGGCAAAAACCGTTTGCACATGCGGGCCGGAAACCGCAAAATCCGGCCGTTTTTCAAACAGCTCCCGCTGGAAGGAAAGATCTTGAACCGCAGCAGATTTTAACGCGTAGCGGCTGCCGGAACAGGAAAGAATTTTCCCGCTTTCGGTGTAAATAAATACGGCTAAAATTTCGTCCTCAAAACCGCCTATGGTTTGCACCTGCGTTTCAAAATCCTTTAAAGTAGCAGATTTTTGCAGCACGGTCTTAATGCCGTTTAGCCGGGCCCGCATAGAATTTAGCGTGTTGTTTACCGAAACGGCCGCCTGGCCGGTTGCCTGCCGCACATTCACCTTGGCATTTAAAACAAAAGAGCGGCTGTAAACCGAGGCAAAAATTGCAATACAAAACGATACCGCCAGCAGCGTAGCCGTTGTAACCGCCGCAACGGTTAGGGTAGAAAGCCGAATGGGTCGGGCGCTTTTTTTCATACGCTCCTCCTACCGGCGCGCACCTTGTTGGGCGATTCGCCGTAAAACTTTTTAAAGCAGTAGCTAAAATAATGCTGGTCGCTGTAGCCGCATTTTTCGGCTATCTCCAGCATTTTCATTTCGGTACACAAGATCATATCGCGCGCGGCCTGCATGCGCCGCTCAGTAAGCAGGGTAACAAAGTTTTTTTGTTTATTTTTTTTAATTAGGGCGCTTAAATAATTCGGGCTTACCGCCAGCGCGTTGCTTACCCCGGTAAGCGAGAGCGTTTCATCTGAATATCGCTCGTTAATCATTTCTACCACCCGGTCGCACAGCACTTCGCTCTCCCGCTTTTGGGAGCTTTCTATAATCTGCTTGGCGCTGCTGCAAAACTCGGCCATCTCGTTTTTCAGCACCGTTTGGCTGCTGTTGGTGGTAAATCTTGAAAACACGGGGTTTTCGGCAAACAGCTTCATCATGCCCGATTTATCGGTTACCGCGCTAACTACCCGGTAGACCGTTGCCAGAACCTGCATAACCAGCAAATTGGCGTTTTCGGGCGTGTTTAGCTCGTAAAGGCTGTTTACATAGTTGTTTAGCTGCTCTTTGGTGCCAACCTTTAACAGCTGTTCTAACCCCATGGCGGTTTTTTCGGCCCGGTCAAACGCAAATTCGGCGTTTGGCTCCTGGTCGTTAATAAAGCGTACCTCGCCGGCGCCGTCACGGGTGTAGCGGCGGGCCGTTACCGCCTGAAAGTAAGCGTTGCCGCAATCGGCAAGGCCGGTAAAGGCGCGGCTAACGCCAACCGTGCAGGTTTGCTGCAGCAGACGCTTGGCCGTTTGCACCAGCTCTAACAACGGCAGCTCTAATAAATTGCTAAGCTCGCCCGGCCGCTGCACTGCAACCAACGTTACAGCACGCCCGTAAACAACCAGCGTACTGCAGGAAAAATACTGCCCTAAAACATTGTGAATAAAATCAATGTGCTCGGGCCCGGTGCAAGCCCTGCCCTGCTCGTTTTTAAATTTTAAAACCAGTACGCAAAACCGCGGCGGCTCTCCGTTTTCTAAAACCAGACCCAGCTCCTGCGCCTGTTGCAGCAGGCGGCTGTTATCCGGCTTTGTTTCATTTCCGCCCAGCAGCAGGGGCAGCAAAAATGCGTCCCGCTTTGCGTTTTGCAGCAACCGATTAGCGTCGGCGCTTTGTACGGTTGCCATACTGCCAATTTTTTCATCCATCCGGCGGTGGATCTCAAACAGCTCCTGCGACATTTCGGCCGAGGAAATGGGCTTTAACAAATAGCTAATAATGTTGTAATCAATTGCCGTGCGGGCATACTCAAAACTGTCGTACCCGCTTAAAATAACAATTTGGGTGGCGGGGCGCAGCTCCCGCACCTTAGCGGCCAGCTCCAAACCCGAGATCATAGGCATTTTAATATCGGTTAAAATCAAATCCGGCTCCAGCGTTTCAATCAGGTCTAACGCCTCAACGCCGTTTTCGGCCTCGCCCACCACTTTAAAACCGGCGGCGGCCCAGTCTACCCGCTCTATCATTGCACGGCGCAGTTCAAATTCGTCATCCACCACTAAAACAGTATAGTCCATTGGCCCCTCCGAAAAAATTAGTTTTTAAATGTTTTTAAATAAATGTGTGCCGTTATTCAGCACAAGCAAATTGTACGCTTATATTCCGTGCGGCAGCCTTTAGAGCGCCCGAATTCAATACGGCTGTATTCGGCTAAGCCGGCAAAGACAACCGTAGGGCCGTACCGCCCCGGTTTTTGGGCCTAAGCCTTGGGCACTTGCTTTTGGCGGCGCGGCAGCACCTTATTGTTGTAAAAAAACATGAACACCCCGGCCCCGCAAATAAGCAAATAACCGGCAACGCTAAAGGCGTCCGGCAATTCGCCAAACGCAAAAAAGCCCAAAACGGCGGCAAAAATTACCTGCGTGTAATCGTAAACCGAGATCTCCTTAGCCGGGGCGCAAAGGTAGGCTTTGGTAATGCCCAGCTGGCCAATGCAGGCAAAAAGGCCGGCCAGCAGCAGGCTGGCGGTTTGCCAAAGGCTCATTGCCTGAAACTGCAAAATAAAAAACGGCAGACACAGCAAGCACGAAAAAGCCGAAAAGTAAAAAACAATGCGGCGGCTGTCCTCCCCTTTTTGGCCAAGGGCGCGCACAAAGGTGTAGGCAATTCCGGCCCCCATGCCGCCAACAACGCCGGCCAAGGCCGCAAGCAGCGCCGCGTTTTGAAAACCCGGTTTAATAATAAACACGCTGCCTAAAAACGCCGCTAAAACCCCGCCAATTTGCACCAAATTTGGTTTTTCCTTTAACAACAGGGCCGAAAACAAAATAGAAAAAAACGGCGAAAGCTTGTTGAGCATATTGGCGTCTGAAAGGTTTAACTGCCCTATGGCGTAAAAGTTGCAAATCAGGCCAACCGTGCCAAAAAAACTGCGGCCAATAAGGCCCGGAACGCTGCCCTTATTTGGCCGAAAGCCAACCTTTTGGCGCAGCAAAACGGCAAACATAAAAATAAGCGCAATAAAGTTGCGAAAAAACGCTTTTTGAAAGGGCGGCAGCTGCCCGGCAAGCTTTACAAAAAGCGACATGCAGGAAAACCCAAATGCCGCCATAATAATATAGCAAATGCCCTGCGCTTTTGGGGGGATCTTTAATTTTAACCGCATTACAGTAACCAAATTTCTTCCCGCACAGGGGGCTGTTTTTCCTCTGCTAAACCGGGCTCGGCCGGTTTTGGGGCAGCGGCGGCTTTGCCCTGCCCTTTGCGCGCAGCGCGTGCTACCCCGCCAAGGCCGTTTAAAAATTTTAACCAATTGGTCGGCTGCGGTGCCCCCTCGGCGTTGGTTAAAACGCGGGAGTCGGTTAGCGTGTTTTCGGCCGCGCAAACCATGCCAACCGCACCAATTTGCAGCATTAAAGAAAAGGCAGCTTTTGGCTCCAGCACGGTGTAAGCCGCGGTGTAGCCCCCGCGCTGCAGAGCGGCCGAAACGGCTGAAATTTGTCCGTCCAGCCGGTTTTGCGGGTCACACAGCAGCACCACCTTTAACCCCCCAAGCACGGCGGTGCGGGTGGTCGCCTTTTGTAAATATCCGCTTTTTTTAGCCGCCTGCAATACCGTTTTTTTGGTTTCGGCGCTAATTTCGTTGCTGTTTTTAAAAACCTTACACACCGTTGCAACCGAACAACCGGCTAATGCGGCAACATCTTTTAAGGTCATTGAAACTCCCCCTTGTAAAGGCAAAAATTTTAAAAAATTATTTTAAATACTAAACACTGCTAAAACGCCAAAAGGTTTGGCAAACGCTACCGGCCAAA
>URRK01000107.1 GCA_900550315.1 uncultured Oscillospiraceae bacterium
TCCGCTGGATTGTGTGGCTGCCGGAACCGGAAAGCTGCTGGAGAACCTCAACAGCATGAAGGAACTGCTGTCCGACGACGATTCCAAATATTAAACGTTTTGCAAATAAGGCTGCCGGCCCGGCCGGTGGCAATTATCTTAAACCTGTTTACCTAAGCGTTCTTTTGTTCTTTTGTTTTTTAGCCGGCATTTATAAAATTATTTTGTTTTTGGGGCGCGGTTACTGCGAGCCTGAACGGCGTCTTTTTGCCGGCCAAATTTTTAATTTTTTTGCTAAATATTCTACCGGCGCTGCCTTTTTCAGCAAAGCAGCGCCGGTAACACATTGCAGCCGTGCAGCGGGCGGTTGCTTTGGCGGGCAATAATGAACGGTAAAAGTCTTAAAACAAAGCCGCCGCTTAAACGGCAGAGCGGTTACATTAGGGCTATAAAGGGGTTTTTATATGTCTTTTATTGAACTAATTTTTCTTTCTGTTGGTCTTGCTATGGATGCGTTTGCCGTTTCGGTCTGTAAGGGGCTTTCCTGCCGAAAAATAGGGCTTTCGCAGCCGCTAACGGCCGGGCTTTACTTTGGCGGTTTTCAGGCCCTTATGCCCTTAGTTGGTTTTTTGCTGGGTCAAAGCTTTCAAAAATACATTGAATCTATTGACCACTGGATCGCCTTTGTGCTGCTGCTGCTAATTGGCGCCAACATGATTCGTGAAAGCTTTTCTAAGGAAGAGGAAACGGTAGAGGCATCCTTTGGCCCGCGGGCCATGCTGCCTATGGCGGTTGCCACCAGCATAGACGCCTTGGCGGTTGGGGTATCGTTAGCCTGTTTGCCGGGCACCAACATTACCGCTGCCATTAGCCTAATTGGCGCTATTACTTTGGTAATTTCGGCCGTTGGGGTTATTATTGGTCGCTTTGCCGGCGGATTTTTAAAATCTAAGGCCGAATTTGCCGGCGGTGCCATTTTAATTTTAATTGGCCTTAAAATTTTGTTAGAACATTTGGGGTTTATTCATTTTTAAAAAACACGCAAAATGAAAAGGGAACACAAAAATGCAGAATGTAGCCATACGCCCGGCCACCGAGCAGGACGCCGCCGCGCTTTTAAAAATTTACGCGCCTTATGTGCAAAACACCGCCATTACCTTTGAGTACACTGTGCCAACGGTTGAGGAATTTAAAGCCCGCATTGTCAACACCTTAAAAAAATACCCCTATTTGGTTGCTGAGCAAAACGGCCGGCCTTTGGGCTACGCCTACACCGGCCCGTTTAAAGAACGCGCCGCTTACGAATGGGCGGTTGAAACCAGCATTTACCTTGACCCAAGCGCTAGAAAAATGGGCTTGGGGCGGCAGCTTTACACGGCTTTAGAGGCCGTTTCAAAGGCGCAGGGCGTTTTAAACTTTAACGCCTGCATTGCCTGCACCAACCAGCCGGACGAGCATTTAAACAACAACAGCGTACAGTTCCACCACCACTTAGGCTTTACCACGGTTGGCACCTTTTGCCAGTGCGGGTACAAGTTTGGCATTTGGTACAACATGGTTTGGGTAGAAAAGCTTTTGGCAAAGCACCCCGCCGCGCCAAAGCCCCTTACCCCGTTTTTGGCTTTAAGCCGCCAAACGCTGCAGCGCTGCGGTGTAACCCCGTCGCTTTGCCCTTAAAAATTAAATTATTTTCGGCCGCTGTACGGCAGCGGCCGCCTTACTCGGCACGCCGCGCTTTGGTTGTGCCGAGCATTTTTTTGCCTGATTATTTTTAAAAAAATTGGCAAAAATAAAATCGTTCAATCTGCATTACAAAGGGGACGGTTTTAAAATGCACTTTACATTAAAAAAACGCACCGCTATTCGCCTTATAAGCTTTTTGTTGGCGGCGTTTACTGCGCTTTTTGGCCTTGCGTTAAAGCAAAGCTGCCAAATTCAAACGCTGCAGCGCGATTTGACTCACGACCGCCAGCAAATGTTGGAAAGTTTAAACGAAAGCTTAGAGGGCATGACCTTAACGCTGGAAAAAAGCCTTTATGTTGGCACCCCGGCGGGCATGAGCAGCTTAACCAACAAGTTAATTTTACTTTCGGGGAACGCCGGCGCGGCGCTTTCTAAGCTGCCCTCCGGCAACGGGGGCGTGCAAACGGTGGCCAAATTTTTGTCGCAGGTAAGCGACTACGCCGCCGTGCTTACCGAAAAATGTATTCGCGGCGAGGAAATTACAACCGCCGAGTACGACACCCTACGTGGCCTTTACGAAAGCGCCCAAAAGCTTTCGGCCAAAACCGACGAGCTAAAAACCCTTTACGGCAACTACAACGATTTAAAAAACAGCCTAAACGGCGAGTGGGCCACCGCGGCTGAAAGCGCTGTTTCCAGCCCAATGGAGGAATTAGACCGCTCGTTAGGCGAGCAGCCGGCCCTAATTTACGACGGCCCGTTTTCGGACCACATTAGCAAGCAAAGCTCGGCCCTGCTGCAGCAGGCAAGCCCCGTTACCAAAGAGCAGGCCGCAAAAAAATCGGCTGAACTTTTAGGCCTGAAAGAGGGCGATTTGCAGGCGCTGGAGGAGGAGCAGGGCAGCATGCCGGCCTACTGCTTTAAAGCCGAAAAAACAAGAATTGCCATTACCAAAAACGGTGGCTATTTAAGCTACTTTACCAACGGGCGGGTAATTGGCACCGCAGCTTTAGAGAGCAAGGACGCCCCGCAAAAGGCCAAGGAATTTTTACTAAAGCTGGGGCTGGGCAATTTTCAAAGCAGCTATTATTTTACCGACGAAGGCATTTGCACCGTTAATTTTTGCTATAAGCAGGGCAACATTTTGTGCTACACCGACCTTATTAAAATTGGCGTTGCGCTGGATAACGGGCAAATTGTTAGCTGCGAGGCACGCGGATTTATTATGAACCACAAGGCCCGAACGGTGCAGGCAGCCAAGCTTACCGCAGCCCAGGCGCAAGCGGTGCTTTCTAAAAAGCTGCAGCCTGTTTCTACCAATTGGTGCCTTATTCCCAGCGAGGGTAAGGAGGAGCTTTATTGCTATGAGTTTTACTGCCGCGGCCAAAAGGGGGAGGATGTTTTAGTGTATATTAACGCGCAAACCGGCGCCGAGGAGCAATTGCTAATTTTGCTAAAAACCGACGGCGGCACCCTAACCCGGTAGCCCGTTTAGCAAAAACAAATTTTTTAGCTCGCACCGGCAAGCCCCCAAAACAACCGGGGCTTGGCCGAAAAGCGCCGCTTAAAATTTTAAACGGCGCCCCAAAGCGCCAAAAACCCCGCCCTTTTTGGGGCGGGCAGCTTTATTTGTGCAGCCAAACGGGGGCGGGTAACTGGCTAATGGTTTTGGTGTGCCAAACGCCGGTTTGCTCTGCTAAACCTATTTTAGCTAAATTAGTATTTAAAGGGAACAGGCCAAACACGGTAGGGCCGCTGCCCGAAAGCCCGGCCAGCAGCGCGCCGCGGGCGTACAGCCGGTTCATTGCCTGCCACTGTTCTGCCCGGTCGGGCGATACGGCTAAAAAGTCATTCTCGCAAAGGGTAAAAGCGGTAGTTTCCCTTCCGGATTTTAACAGCCGACCAATGAGCCTGCCGGTTGCAAGGTCGTGCGGCAGCTCGTCGACCAAAGCGTACATATCGCCGGTGGACCTTTTGGCATGGTTTTTTTGCAGCCAAACAGCGTACTGCTCGGGCTGCGGTAAAACGGTTAGCTGCTCTCCCACACCGGCAGCCAAGCAGCGCCCGCCTTGCAAACAAAACGGAACATCGGCCCCCAGCGTTTTTGCCAGCTCAAATAAATCTATTGGTTCCAGCGGATTGCCGTGCAGCGTATTTAACCCGCGTAAAACAGCGGCTGCGTCGGTACTGCCGCCGCCCAGCCCCGCCGAAAACGGAATTTGCTTTTGTAAAAAAATGCTTACCTGCGGCCTGCGGCCAAGCTTGCTGTAAAAGGCCTCGGCCGCCCGAACCATTAAATTTTCCGGCCCTGCTGGGCAATCGTCCATAAAATATGCGGGCTGCTGCCCGGTTTCCTCAAATGTTAACTCATCACACAAATCAACCGTTTGCATAAGCGTGCTGATCTCGTGGTAGCCGTTTGGCAAAAGATCCCCAACTTTTAAAAATAAGTTGATTTTAGCCGGGGCTTTAACGGTTAAAATTTTCACCTTTAAGCTCCTTTAAAAATTCTCCTGTGCGGCGCAGCGCCTCTTTAATATGGTCTACCGAATAGCAGTAGGAGGCCCGCACAAACCCCTCGCCGCCAAGGCCAAAGGCGTCCCCGGGAATCATGGCAACCTTTTTGGCGTACAGCAGCTGCTCGCAAAAATCCTCACTGCTCAAACCCGTGCTTTTAATGCAGGGGAAAACATAAAACGCGCCCTGCGGCTCAAAGCAATCCAGCCCAATGCGGCGAAACCCGTCTACAATTAAACGGCGGCGGGTATCGTACTCCTCTGCCATGCGGGTAATATCCTCGTCCCCGTGCCGCAGTGCCTCTATGGCGGCGTACTGCGAGGTTGTAGGGGCCGACATAATGGCAAACTGGTGGATCTTGGTCATAATGGTTGTAATTTCTTTAGGGGCAAGCGCGTAACCCAAGCGCCACCCGGTCATAGAATAGGTTTTAGAAAAACCGGAGGCAATAACCGTGCGCTCGCGCATGCCGTCAATCTCCGCAATAGAAACATGGCGCTCACCGCCGTAGGTCAGCTCGGCGTAAATTTCGTCCGAAATAACAAAAAGGTCGTGTTTTTTAATCACAGCCGCAATTTTTTCTAAATCGCCCCGGCGCATAACCGCCCCGGTTGGGTTGCACGGAAAGGGGAGTACCAGCGCTTTTGTTTTGGGGGTAATGTGCTGCTCTAACTTTTCGGGGGTTAAAATAAATTGGTCTTTGGCGCTTAGCTCTACCCCAACCGGCTGCCCGCCGGCCAAGGTAACAATAGGCTCGTAGCAAACAAAGCTGGGCTGCGGTACCAAAACCTCGTCCCCGGGGGCTACCAGCGCGCGCACGGCAACATCAATAGCCTCGCTGCCGCCAACGGTTACCAAAACCTCGTTTACGGCGTAATTTAGGTTGTACCGCCGCTTTACAAAGCGGCAAATCTCCTCCCGCAAAGTTAAAAGGCCGCGATTGGCGGTGTAACGGGTCTTTCCATTTTCAAGCGAGGCAATGCCCGCGTGCCGAATGTGCCAAGGGGTTTTAAAATCCGGCTCCCCCACGCCTAAGGAGATTACATCCTGCATTTTTTCGGTAATATCAAAAAAACGGCGAATTCCGGAGGGCTTTAGCCCAACCGCAACCGGATTTAAGTATTTATTATAATCCATTACAGCCAAAAGCTCCCTCTGTCGTCTTCATTTTCGCCGCAAAGAACCACATCCAGCTCTTTATACCGGCGCAGCACAAAGTGGGTAGAGGTAGAAATAACCTCTGGCAGCGGCGCCAAAACCTTGCCCACAAACATAGCCACCTGCTGAAAGGTTTTGCCTTTTACAATTACGCAAAGGTCGTACCCGCCGGACATTAAATAAACCGTTTCTACCTCGGGGTAGTTGGTAATTTGCTGGGCAATCTCCTCAAAACCGTTATCGGCCTGGGGGGTAACCTTTAGCTCAATTAAGGCCGAAACATAAGCGCTGTCCAGCCGCTCCCAATCTATTACCGTTTTAAACCCGCGAATAACGCCGGTTTTTTTTAGCTGTTCAATCTCGCTGCGAATTTCATCCTCAGAAGTATCCAACATTACCGCAAGGTCATGCATGGTGTAGCGCGCGTCCTGCTCCAACAGCTTTAATAGTTTTTTGTTCATTTCATCAACCCGACTTTCTGTGCCTGTTACAGCAATTACTCATACAGCTATTATACAATATATTTTTTAAAATGTATAGCCCCTTTTCCCGCAAATGTTGATTTATGCGCCGCGGTGTGCTATACTGGGTAGGTAGTTTCTTGTAGGGGGCAAAAAAATGGCCGGGTACGAAAATTTTTCAACCGTGTATGACG
>URRK01000108.1 GCA_900550315.1 uncultured Oscillospiraceae bacterium
GTTCGGGTAACGCCGGTTACATTCGGCGGCAGCGCACGGCACTGCGCGGCGTTAAGGCCAACTAAAACAATTTGGTAATTGCTTGGCAAAAGGTCGGCTAATTTTAAAAAGTCCGGCAGGCCCTTTCGCGGCTCCCAAATATTAGCCACCCCTAAAACAATTTTTTTGTTACAAAGCCCTAAGCTGCCAACAAAATTGCCGGTGGTGGGGCAAAAGGCGTTTAAATCTATTCCGTTTGGCACCACCTTTACCGGGTATTTATTTAAAAAAGATTGCCGGGTTAAGTTGGCCAACCAGTTTGAGGGCGTTACCAAGGTAACCTGCTCCAGCGAGGTAAACAGCCGCTTTTTTTGGGCAAAGTTTTTGGCGCTGCTGTCGGCCAGCTTTGAGGCGGGGTAAGCCCCTTTTTGCGGGCAATTGCCGCAGCCGGTTTGCCATTTATTGCAGCCGGCGTAGCTAAAATAGGCACAGTGCCCGGTAAAGGCCCAGCAATCGTGCAGGGTCCAAACAACGGGCTTGCGGTACTCTTTTAAAAAACCAAACAACAGCGGCAGGTTTAAATAGTAGCCGTGTATGTTGTGTAAATGAATAACATCGGGCTGCTCAGCCAAAATGGCTTTGATGAGCCGCCTGGTTGGCGCCTTAGAGTAAAAGCCCTGCCGGTCGGTTAAACGGGAAAGCGCGGTGTGGCGGTAAAAATCGGCCTTGTCGGCAATTTTAACACACCCCGGCTCGCTGCAAAAGCCGCGGCCGTAAAAAATTTTGCACTCCACCCCGTTTTGCTCGGCAAAATGCTTTAGGTCCAACGCAATTCGGCCGGTGCTTCCGGTTCCGCACACCGAATTGATTTGAAAAATTTTCATACCTGCTCCCCTTTTACGGTTTGGGTTAAAATTTGCTCTAATTGATCCAATACCTTTTGCTGCGTAAAGTGCTGTAAATAGTACCCGCGCCCGTTTTCCGCCATGCGGGCAAAATCGGCGGGGTTTTGAATAAACCTTTTTAACATTCCGGCAAAGGCGGCTTCGTCCTCGGCTCCGCAAACCAGGCCGCAATCGGCCGTGGTTATCATTTGTGCGGCACCGCCGCCAATTGCCGCCAGCACCGCCCGGCCGCCCGACATATACTCTTGCAGCTTGGCGGGAACCGTTAAACCAAACTCGCCCTGCTCTTTTAAAGAGAGCAAAAAGGCGTCGGCCTGCTCGTAGGCCTGCCAAAGCTCTTTTTGGCTTACTCGGCCGTAAAATTGCACACATTCCCCCGCGTTAAGCTGTTCGCAAAGGGCTTTGCAATTTTCCAGCTCGGAGCCGTCGCCGTAAAGCTCTACCTTAAAATTTTGCACGCCGCCGTGCCAAACGGCCGCCGCAGCCCGAATAAACAGTTCTACATTTTGCACGCTGCCAATATTGCCGCCAAACGCAAACCGAACAAGGCGGCCGGGTACCGGCTGCCAGGCCGAAAGACCCATATCCTCCGCGTGCTGTGGCAAATAAACCATTTTTTGAGTTGGCACGCCGTTCACCGAATTTAAATAGCCGGTAAACGGTTTAGAAGAAACCAGCACCAAATTAGCGCTGTTGTAAAGCCGCCGGCTGTAGCGGTGCATAAGCTTGTAAAGCAGCGAGCCCTCGCCAACGCCCCAGGCCTTTATGCAGGCCGGCCAAATATCTAAACAATAGCAAATAAAGGGCACCTTTTGCTTTTTGGCCACGCGGCGCGCTGCGTTTGCCATTAAAACCGGCGAGGTTTGGTAGCACAAAACAGCGTCAAACCGTTGGCGCATAAAAAAGCCCTTTACCGTTGAGGTAACGCAAAAGGAAAAATAATTTAAAGCGCGAAAAAGCACGCCGCTTCGGCGGGAGACCGAAAAGCAGCGAACCACCTTTACACCGTTGTAATTAAATTTGCGGTTTTTAAGGCCCTTACAGCTTGCCGGCACTTTGCCGGTTGCATAATCCGGCAGCGAGGTTAAAACTGTAACCTCGTGCCCGCGGCGAACCAGCTCCGGCGCAATATCGTTAATTCTAAAGGGATCGGGGTAAAAATGCTGTGATACGATTAAAAGCTTCAACCTTTACACCTACCGTTCAAACAATACATTAGTATTGTACCACATTTTTCAGCAAGTTTCAATCTTTTCATTATTGTTTATGCCGCTAAGGTTAAAATTGGGCTTTGCGGCAATAAATTTCGGCAAAAATGCAAAATTGCCCGTAAGCCCTGCCCCCACGCGGGAAAATAAATCGCAGCGCCAAAAAACAGGTTGCCTTGCGGTTTTTGGCACCGTTAGCTTAAAAACAGCGCAAACATAACGGGAATCGTTAAAATAGACATGAGGTGCGAAATAAGCGCCATGCCGGCACCCGGGGTAGTATCCCCACCGTAGGCCGCTGGGAACACCACCGTGTTTAGCCCCAGCGGCATTGCCGTAGCGCAAAGAGTAACGCGCAGCACAGTGCTGTCGGCGTGAATCAGCTTTAAAATTGCCACAAACACCAGTGGAATAACAATTAGCCGCAGCACCGAGGCAAGGTAGATCTTTTTGTTTTTGGCCAGCTGCTTTAAGCTGTAATCGCCAATTACAAAACCGGTTAGCAGCATTGCCAAGGGCGACATACTGGCCCCGGCGGTTGAAACAACGGTAGAAACAAAGCCCGGCAGCGGCACTGCCAAAAGCCCAAAGGCGGCACCCAGCAGCATGGCAATGCAAATAGGGTTTAAAAACATTTTAAAGCTGAATTTTACCGGCCCGTTTTGCGGCCTTAACGAGGCCGTACCGTAGGAGTACACATAAAAGGTAAGCGGCAGGGTAAACATCATGTAATCAAACAGCACCTGCTCGCCAAACACGCCCAGCACAACGGCGTTGCCCATAAAACTAAAATTGGCAACCGCAAAGGAGTAGTTGTAAATTTTGCGCAGGTATAAATCCGGCCCCGAAAACAGCCGGGCCAGCGGCAAACCAATAATAAGGGAAAGCACCATAACCCCTACGCCGTACAAAATAAGGGGCCACTTTTGGCCAAAGTTTTGCACCGTGCAGTATTTGTAAAAGGTGTTAAACACCAAGCACGGCACAAAGATGTAGGTTTCGAGCTTAGAAATAACAACCGAATCGTCGGCCGGGAGCAGCCGCTTTTTATTAAAAACAAACCCCACGGCCATAAAGGTAAACAGCACCAGCATTTGGCTGAGCATAGAAGAAAATACCTGCATTTTTAAACCTCCGTAAAAATGCCGTGCAAGGCGGCAACAGCGCTCCGCTTGCACGGCAGATATAATATAACACAAATAAAGCTTAAATGCAACCGTTATTCGGCTTTATTCGACCCAATATTTTCTTTTTTCCCGGAAGTTTCGCCAGCCGGAGCCGAATGTTCAACCTCCAGTATTAAATCGTTAAACCAGCGCTTGTGCAGTTTTATAGAAAAATAGCCAATAATGCAGGCCAGCCCGGCGCCGCAAAAATCTACAATAATATCCTTCATGGTGTCGCCCAAGGCCGCCCGGCCAACCAGCTGCGTGCCGTTTTCCAGCATGTATTTTTGCATATTCAGCCCAAACAAGCCGTCGCCGGTAAATTCGTAAATTTCCCAAAATGCGCCAATCATAATGGCAAAGCAAAAGGCAAAAAACGCTACAAAGGCCGGGCTTAGTGTTACGGGAACTTTTTTATCGTTATTTAAAATTCTTACCACCGAAAAGCCCAAGCAGCCCAGCATACCGCCGCTAAAAAAGTGCAAAATAGAATCCCAAAACGGCACGGCGTAATAAAAACTGCGCACCTCACCCAAAAAAATGGCGCAGTACAAAAACACCACATACATAATTAGCATACCTGAGGGTATGCGAATTTTAAACCGGTGGCTTAAAAAGCTGGGCAAAAACAGGGCCAACACCCCTAGGCAGCATTGCAGCAGCATTAATAAATAATCGCTGCGGTGCCGCCCGCTGTAGGAAACGGCATTTTCGCCGCCCGGCGTAATGCAAAGCATTACCGTTACATACCCAATTGAAACCACAAAAGAAAGCAGCACAAAAATAAAAGCCCAACGGCTGAATTTTAAACGCTTTATTAGCTTTTTCACACCAAAACCCCCATTAAAACGGTTTTAAAATTTGGCGGCCCTAAAACCGCCGTTACACAGTATAACATATAACGGCAATTGGCGCAATATGCATTTTCCTGAATTTTCCGGCATGTGATTTCATTTGTTTCCGATTTTTACCAAATTAAATTTTGTGCAGCGGGCAAAACGCCAGACCAAATAAAAAGCCACCGTGCCGCAGATTTACTGTAAAGCCTAAACCGGCGCACCGTAGATTTACGGTAAAATTTAAGCCGCCGAGCCGCGGTTTACCCGGCAAAGCAGCCTTAAGCCCCGCCCAAAACGGCGCAAAACAGCGGGCGCGCCGGCCGCCTTAATTTTTAAAACGGCAAAACGCACCCGCTGCAACAAAATGGGTTACTTTTTGCGGCTTTGTAATATTTTTTCGTACCTTATCCAGGCTTTATCTACCGCCTGGCTCCAGGAATAATAAACCTTTTCGCCGGCGGCCTTGCCCAAATTTTCTAAGGCGTTCTGCCGCACGGCCTCTACCAGCTTTTTGGCGCAGCTTTCGGCGTTTTCCTCGGCCAACAGGCCGGAGACACCGTCCTGCACCCCTTCGGCGGCACAGCTGCCGCGCACTAACAGGGAGGCGCAATCGCACGAGGCGGCCTCGCGCACTACTAAACCGGAGGTATCGTAAGTAGAGGGGAACAAAAACAGGTTGGCCCGGCTAAAGTAGGCTTTAATTTTTTCACGGTCGTAAATGGCGCCGGTAAAAATGGTTCTGTCTCCCAGTCCTAAATTTTTGGCGTACTGCTCAATTACCGGGCGGTCTACCCCGTCGCCCACGAAAATGGCTTTAAAGGGCACACCGGCCTTGGCGGTAAGCTGCAGGGTGTCTAAAATCAACTGCAAATTTTTGTACCACATCATTCGGCCTACAAACAAAAACACCGTTTCGTTCGGGTCTAAGCGGTACAACCGGTTAATTTCATCTATTTGCGGCTGCGGCGCCTTTTCGTGGTCGTAGTCGGTTCCGTTGGGCATTACCAAATATTCGCCCTTGTAGCCAAACTGCTCTAAATCGCGCCCCGCCCCTTTCGAAACCACCCAAACCTCATCGGCGTAGCGAATGTTATTCAGGCAAAACTGCTTGGCAACCTTGCGCAAAGGGCGGTTGCGCACAAATTTATCAATATCAATATCAAACTTTGTATGGTAAGTAAAAATGGTTGGAATGTGCTTTTGAAAAACGCCGGTGGCATTCAGCTGCCGCGCTAAAACCATAGAGGCAAAGGGGCAATGCACATGAAAAAGGTCTAAATGCTTTTTTAGCAGCTCGTTAATTGTGGTAGGCGAAAACGGGTTGCCCACCCGGTAAGGAATTTTGCTCCACACCCCGGTAGAGGAATAACGGTAAACCTCGTAAGGGTAACGATCTACCACATGGGGGTATTTGGGGGTAATAACCACCGGAGTGCCGTACCGCTGCTCAATATTTTCAGCGTAGCTTTTTACGGCGTTTGCTACACCATCTATGGTAGGGGGAAAAGAATCGTTAAACAAACCGATTTTTAAAGACATTGTTTTATGCCTCCAACCAATACAATTTTTTTGCGGCCCCGTGCGGCAGGCGGCGCGCCCCGCTAAAGCGAGAAACCAAAGCTAAGAACCACACCACCGCAGCACAGTAACATTTTAGCCTATTGTAACACACTTTTTTAAAAATTGCAATGCCGGCCTTGGCCCGCAAACGGCAAAATGGCAAAAACAACGAGCCACCAAAGCAAAAATTGCCCGGCCCCCATTTTTTGGGCCGGGCGTAATAAAATTTAAGCTAAAAAGCACTTTTAATGTGGTTTTGTTTGTTTTAGACCAGTAAAATTTATTCTAAGCCTAAATTTGCCCAACCTAAAGGCAATGAAACCCATTTAAAGC
>URRK01000109.1 GCA_900550315.1 uncultured Oscillospiraceae bacterium
CCAATAAATACTCGTTAAAGGTTCTGGAAGGTTCGTTAAAATAATATGCCATTTGCTGCACCCTTTCTAAGATATTACCTATTATTATAAAGAATTAGGGGAATTTTGTCAATTTAAAAATTAGTTTCGCGGGCTAAAAATTTTGCGCCGCATTTTTTAGGTGCTGCTGCACCAGCGGCCGCAGGTCGGCGGCCAAATAAAGCGAGCCAAAAAGAACAACCGGGCAGCCGCCATTTTGCTGCAGGGCAAAGGCCTGCTGCAGCGCCTGGCCGTAATTTTTAGCCGCCGTAACGCCGGGAGCGTAATTTTTGGCCAGCGCCGCAAGCTGCTCGGCCGGTAGGCTGCGCGGGTTTGCCTGCACCGTAACCGTAAAAAGATTGGCACAAAGCGGCGCCACCGTTTGCAGCACACGGGCGCAGTCTTTATCCGCCATCATGCCAACAACTGCGGCCGGCCGCAGGTTAAACTCTTTTAAATAGGCCGCTAAGGTTTCGGCGCCGTCGGGGTTGTGGGCGCCGTCTATTAAAATTAGCGGCTCTTTTTGCAGCACCTCTAACCTGCAGGGGAACTGCGCCGCCGCAAGGCCGTTTACAATAGCGGCTTTTGGCAGGCCTAAATACAGTGCCGCCTCTACGCTTTGCGCCGCGTTAAAAAGCTGGTGCCGCCCCGGCAAATTAATTTTTAAGGTTAGCCCGCGGTAGCAAAAGCTGCTGCCAAACGGGGTAACGGTAACCTTGCTCATCTCTTGGGTATTAGCCAAAATAAGCCGGTTGTTTTTTTGGGCCGCAGCCTGCAGAATAACCTGCGCGGCCGCCGGCAGCTGCTCGTTTGAGCTAATAACTGCGCTGCCTGGCTTTATAATGCCGCATTTTTCGCCGGCTATTTGCGCCACGGTGCTGCCCAGTACGCGGGTGTGGTCTAAATTAATTTTGGTAATAACGCTAACTAAATTTTGGGCTACTACATTGGTAGAATCTAACCGGCCGCCCAGGCCCGTTTCCAGCACCACTACCTCGCAGCTGTTTTGATAAAACCACAAAAAGGCAAGCGCGGTAATAAACTCAAATTCGGTTACCGGGTCGGCCAGTTGTTTTGCAACCTGCTCGGCCGCCGGGCGCAGCCGCTCGCACAGCTGCTCTAACGCCGGGGTGGGAATATACTCCCCGTTTATTTGAATACGCTCGTTAAAGCAAACCACATAGGGGGAAATAAACAGCCCCGTTTTTTTGCCCGCAGCCCTAAAAATGTTCGAGAGCATACAGCAAACTGAGCCTTTGCCGTTGGTGCCGGCCACCTGCACGCACTGCAGGTTATTTTGCGGGTTGCCAACCAGCTTTAGCAGCAGCGTAATACGCTCCAGCCCCGGCTTTATGCCAAACCGGTTTAAAGAATGAATATAATCTAACGCCTTGCTCATTTTTCACCTTTCAACCAAACACGGTAATTTGCAAAACGGCCGCCGGTTTACGCGGCAGCCGCTTGCCCCTAAAAGGGGTGCAGAATATTACATTTGCTTTTTTAAATCGTTCATGCTGTTTTGCAGCATTTCAATTTTTTCTAAGGTTTTGGCCAGCTGCTCCCGTTGGGCGGAAATAACCTGCTCAGGCGCCTTGGCAACAAACCCGGGGTTATTTAACTTTTTCTCGGCAAATTGCTTGTCGCCCTTGGCTTTTTCAAGCTCCTTTTGCAGGCGGGCCAGTTCGGCTTTAAAATCAATTAAATCGCTAAGCGGCATGTAAAGCGAGGCGCTGCTTGTTACAACGCAAACGGCCCCGTCGCTGCTGCAGGAGTCGGCCACCGTAACCTCTGAGGCAAACGCAAGTCGCTGTAAAAAGGCGGCGCCGGCTTTAAAGGTTTCTTTATCCTCGGTGCAAACAATCAGCTTAGCTTTTTTAGAGGGCGGAACGTTCATTTCGCTGCGGCGATTGCGAACCGCGCGAATGGCCTCTATCGCACTGCCAGAACGCACAACCTCTTCCGCAATCTGTTCGGTAAACGCCAGTGCTGCGTTAAACTGCGGCCAGGGGGCGGTCATAATAGTTTCGCCGCTGTGCGGCAGGGTTTGCCAAATTTCCTCGGTAATAAAGGGCATAAAGGGGTGCAGCAGCTTTAAGGTTTCAGAGAACACATAAACCAGCACGGCCCTGGCAGTGGCTTTTTCCTGCTCGTTTTCGCCATTTAATTTAATTTTGGCCAGCTCAATGTACCAATCGCAAAATACATCCCAAATAAAATCGTAAAGCTTAGAAACGGCCAGGCCTAATTCAAATTTATCTAAATTCGCGGTAACCTCGGCCACTAAGGTATTGAATTTTGAAAGGATCCATTTATCCTCGGCCGCCAAATGCGCCGGAATGTGGGGTGCCGGCTCGTTTTCCGGCAGATTCATTAGCACAAAGCGGGCCGCGTTCCAAATTTTGTTGGCAAAATTTCGGCTGGCAATTACGCGCTCCTCAATGTAGCGCATATCGTTTCCCGGGCTGTTGCCGGTAGCCAAAGAAAAGCGCAGCGCGTCGGCCCCGTATTGGTCAATAACCTCTAACGGGTCTACCCCGTTGCCTAAGGATTTTGACATTTTGCGGCCTTGAGAATCCCGCACTAAACCGTGAATTAAAACCGTATCAAACGGTACGCGGCCGGTGTGCTCTAAACCCGAAAACATCATTCGCATTACCCAAAACGGAATAATATCGTACCCCGTAACCAGCGTGTTGGTGGGGTAAAAATATTGGTAATCAGGGTTTTGGGTGTTAGGCCAGCCCAAGGTAGAAAACGGCCACAGTGCCGAAGAAAACCAGGTATCCAGCGTGTCCTCATCCTGCGTAAGGTGCGTGCCGCCGCATTTACAGCATTTTTGCGGCACGGTTTTAGAAACGGTTACCTCGCCGCACTCGGCGCAATACCAGGCCGGAATACGGTGCCCCCACCACAGCTGGCGGGAAATGCACCAATCGCGAATATTTTCTAACCAGTGAAAATAAATTTTTTCAAACCGGGCAGGCACAAATTTGGTGTCGCCCTTTTTAACAGCCTCAATAGCCGGGCCGGCCAAGGGTTTCATTTTAACAAACCACTGCTTGGAAACGCGGGGTTCTACCGTTGTGCCGCAGCGGTAGCAGGTGCCAACATTGTGCGCGTGGTCCTCGGTTTTAACCAGCACGCCGGCAGCCTTTAAATCGGCCACAATGGCCTTGCGGGCCTCGTAACGGTCTAACCCGGCGTACTTGGGGTAATCGGCCACAATTTTTGCGTCGTCGGTTAACACATTTAACACCGGCAGCTGGTGCCGCAGGCCAACCTCAAAGTCGTTCGGGTCGTGCGCGGGGGTAATTTTAACAACGCCGGTACCAAAATCCATTTCAACATAATCGTCTGCAATAATTGGAATTTTACGGCCAACCAGCGGTAAAATTAAGTTTTTGCCCACCAAGGCGGTGTAACGCTCGTCCTTGGGGTTTACGGCAACGGCTGTATCGCCCAGCAGGGTTTCGGGCCGGGTGGTGGCCAGCTCAATAAACCCGCTGCCGTCCTCCAACGGGTAGCGCAGGTGCCAGAACTTGCCCTGCTGCTCCTCGTATTCAACCTCGGCATCTGAAATTGAGGTTTTGCAGTGCGGGCACCAGTTAATAATGCGCTCGCCGCGGTAGATCAGGCCTTTTTCGTACAAATTAACAAAAACCTCTTTTACCGCTTTGGAGCAGCCTTCGTCCAGCGTAAAGCGCTCGCGCTCCCAATCGCAGGAGGAACCCATTTTTTTAAGCTGCGAAATAATGCGGGAGCCGAATTTTTCCTTCCAGGCCCAGGCGCGCTCTAAAAAGCCGTCGCGGCCAACATCGTCCTTCGAAAGGCCCTCTTTCCGCATGGCCTCTACAATTTTGGCCTCGGTGGCAATAGAGGCATGGTCGGTACCGGGCATCCAAAGGGTGCAATAGCCCTGCATACGCTTGTAGCGGATTAAAATATCCTGCAGGGTGTTATCTAACGCGTGGCCCATGTGCAATTGGCCGGTAATGTTCGGCGGCGGAATTACAATTGTATACGGTTTTTTTAAGGGGTCCGGCTCGGCGTGAAAGTAATTGCCTTTCAGCCAAAAATCATAAAGGCGATCCTCCACCTCGGAAGGGTCGTAAACCTTTGCCAGTTCTTTAGCCATTGAAAAAATCCTCCATTAATAAAGCAGCCCGAAAGGCGCTTTGCAAATTATTTTTATTTTACCGCCGCAGGCCGGCTTTGTCAACCAAAAATGCGGCAAGCCTAAACAAATTTGTAAAATTTGGCATAAATAAATTTACACCGCAGGTTTATAATAATACTGTCAGCCGGGCAACGGCGTTACGGTTAAAAATTTTAACCACAGGCAGTTGCCACAAAAACAAAGCGTTTGCATTTGGCAGAGCAGATGTTACATTGCAGGCTAAAAGAGCAAAAGGAATTTTAAACGGTTCATTCATTTTTTTGGCAACTGCAAGTTTTAACATCTTTGCCGTTTAATATACAGGCTGACTGCCGCCCCGGTTTACCGCCGGGACGGTATTTTTTTGTAAAAAAACTTTTTATTCAATAAAACGAATTACTTTTCACGCGCCAAAGCGCTGATGCAACACTTTTTTAGACCAAAACACTTTTGGACGGTTTTGGGCATCAGCAAACCTAACGCCGTCCTAAAGCAGGCTTAATTGGTCGCCCTGCTCCTCGGCCGTTTTTACGCTGCCGGCAGCGGGCAGGGTTTTGGTGCGGTAACGGTGCGGTTTTTGCAGCATACCCTCGGTGTAGGGCTGCACGCTAAGCACCCGCTGGCCGCGTTTTTGCGTCATAACCGCTACGCCGCTGTTGTTTTTGGTTGTTTTGGTGGCCAGCGCCCCGGTGTGCAGCAGCAGCATACGCCCGTTGGTAGAGGTTAACAGCACCTCGCCCTCCTGCTGCAAATGCAAAATGCTGTGCAGGGGGAATTTATCGGTATACGCTTTAATTAATTTTTTGCGGTTGGTTTTGGTTTGGTAGGCGGCTAAATCTATTTTAGCTACGCGCCCGTTTTCAAAAACAAACAGTAAAAAGCCCTTATAGTCGGTGGTCGCAATCATGGCAACGGTGTGCTCGTCGTTTTCCATTTCCAGCTTAGCGGGCAAATACTCACCCAGCAGGCTGGCCTTTCCGTCAGAAAAATCGGTTGCTTTTGCCTTGTACACCTGGCACTTGTTGGTAAAAAACAGCAGCTCGGCGTTGTTGGAGGAAAGCAGCTCTGTTTGCACCGCGTCGCCCTCTTTTAGCTTTTGCTCGCCGCTCATGCGCAGCGATTGCGGGGTAATTTTTTTAAAGTAGCCCTGTTGCGTGTAAAACAAATGCACCGGCGAGGTATCTACCGGTTCTTCCTCGGCCTCGGTCGAAAGGTCTACATCGTAAAGCACGGCGGTTTTACGCGGCTGGGCGTGTTTTTTTATAACGCCCTCCAGCTCTTTTACAATAATGCTGTTAATGCGGCGCTTGCTTTGCAGCGTTTCGGTTAAATCGGCCACCTGCGCCTCTAACTGCTCAATATCGCTTAACCGGTTCATAATATATTCCCGGTTTAAGTGGCGCAATTTAATTTCGGCTACATATTCGGCTTGAATTTGGTCTATGCCAAAGCCGATCATTAAATTCGGCACCACCTCTTTTTCCTCGGCGGTCTCGCGAATAATTTTAATGGCTTTATCAATATCCAGTAAAATTTTTTCTAAGCCCTTTAGCAGGTGCAGCCGGTCTTTGGCCTTATTCAGCGAAAAATAAACGCGGCGGCGCACACACTCCCGCCGAAAAGCAATCCACTCGTTTAAAATTTCGCGAATACCCATAACCTTAGGGGAGCCGGCAATTAAAATGTTAAAATTGCAGGAAAAAGTATCCTGCAGCGGCGTCATTTTAAACAAGCGGTTCATCAGCCGCTCCGGGTCGGCACCGCGCTTTAAGTCGATCGTCAGCTTGAGGCCGGAGAGGTCGGT
>URRK01000110.1 GCA_900550315.1 uncultured Oscillospiraceae bacterium
CTACCGGCACATAGTGGCCGTATTCGGGGTGGGTATCGTGCCGGTTTACGCCGTAAAGCTTAATGGGCCGGCCGTTTACCAAAAAGCGGCCGTTTTCATCGGTTTCTAAGGAGCGCACCCCAAATTTAAAGGGCAGCTTTTCCCCCTTGGTTTGCACCGTTAGGGTGTACAGGGCGGGGGTTTCGGCCGTCCAGGTTTCGGGCTGCGGCAGCTCAAACGCCAAGTGAGCCACGCCGTTTTTAAAAGCCAATTCGCCACTAAAAACCGGCTTGCCCTGCGGGCTGGTAACCAAAACCTCGGCCGTTTCTACCGCCCCGTTTGCCGTAGCGTTTAGTTCTACGGTGCCGGTAGTGTAATTGTTTTTCAGCCCGGCCGAAATGCTAACATCCTCTACAAATTCCTGCGGCCGCGCGGTTAGGTAAACATCCCGGTAAATGCCGTTGTGGCGGTAGCAATCCTGGTCCTCTAAATAAGTGCCGTCGCAAAACTTTAACACCACCACGCAAACCTCAAAGCTGCTGCCGGTAATGTATTTAGTAACCTCAAAGCGGGAAAGGGTGTGCGCGTTTTTGGCAAAGCCAACCTTTTGCCCGTTTACAAACAGGTAGTAAAAGGAATTTACCCCCTCAAAATTTAAAAACAGGCGCTTGCCTTCAAGCTCCTTTGGTACGGTAAAGGTTTTTTTGTAAACGCCGGCGGGGTTCTCGCTTGGTACAAAGGGAATGTTGGTAGGAACCGGGTAGCAGGCGTTTAGGTAATTGGGCGTGCCGTAGCCCGCCATTTGCCAGGAAAGCGGCACTTTTATTTTGTGAAAACCGGCCGTTTCGCCGGGCGTTACAATTTCATCCGGCAACTCGTACGCGGCGTTAAAGTATTTAAAATCCCACTCGCCGTTTAGCAGCATATAACGGGTAGAGCTTTCAAACTGCTCGTACAAAACCTCGTCGTCCGGGGCAAACGGAACAAAAAAGGAAACCGCTTTTTCTCGGTTTTGGCTTACCTGCTCCGGCGTTTGCCAGTCGGCCGGGTTAAAAACCTTACTATAATTCATTTATAATATCCCCTTTCGCTGCACCAAAGTACCGTGCAGCACTGTTGTAATCGGGCGCAAATTATCCCATTTATTCCCACCGAAATTTTGTTAAAGCCTTTTGCCAACAGCTATTGGCACCCGTAAAACCCTTGTCCGGTAAAAAACTTATCCGGCAAAACTTGCCCGATAAGCGTTTAGGCCGGCAAAGCCAAGCCCCTTACGCGCTTTAAAAGCGGCCAATTTTGCTTAAAATTTCGGCGAGAGTTGCGCTCTGCCCCTATTTTAACCGATTCTACCACCCATTGCAACCCCAAATTAAAAAAACAGGAACATTTTGGTACGCTTTTTAAAGCTGCAAAAAGCGCCCGAAAGCACAAAAAGCCCCCTTTTTAGGGGGCTTTTAACCAAAACAAACGGGTTGCGGCAAAACGGTTTGGCAAGCCGGGCTTAGCAAGCTAATTTACAAAACAAATTGCTGCAAACCGGCTGCCGGCGCATTTAAAGAGACGACCGAAAGACCAACGAAAGGCCAATTTTTTAAAACAGCTTTGGGGTTTGCCCTGGCTGCTTTTGCCGGCCGTGATTGTAAAGCTTGCGGTTATCCAGCCCAAAAACGCGGCCGGTAGTCTCGCCGGGCTTTACATTTAAGGTAGCCTCCATAATTTCGTAAACGGCGGCATCCATGTAGTCTAACTGCGAAAGCAATTCGGCCTCTAAAAACTGGGGCAGCACAGCAGCACCGTACTCGGGGTTACCATGGTGCGAAAGCAGCATGTGCGAAAGCAGCATTGGCACCTCAGAGGTTATTCCCAGCTGCTCAGAAGCCTTTTCTACCAAAACGGCGCCGCCCGCCAAATGCCCCATAAGGTTGCCTTTGGGGCTGTAGCCGGTTACCAAGCCGGCTTTGTTAATTTCAAATTCCTCTAGCTTGCCAATATCGTGCAGTGCGGCGCCGGCAACCAACAATTCCTCATCAACAAAGGGGTAAATTTTGCAAACCTGCTGCGCCAGCCGCACCACCGAAAGGGTGTGGCAAAGCAACCCGCCGCGCATGGCGTGGTGCATTTTAAAGGCCGCCGGCCAGTACAAAAGCTTTTCCTTTTGGTCGTTTAGCACGGTGCAAACAATGCGGCGCAGGTCCTCATCGGCAAAGCCCTCGGCCAGGCGGTACAGCTCGTCAAACATCTGCTGGCCCGAAAAGGCCGCCCCCGGCACAAAATCGGCCGGATCTACGCCGTCCTCTTTGGTAACAGCGCGTATTTTTTGAATGCGAAATTGGTCGCTGCCCTTGTAGTTTTCTACGGTTCCGCGCAGCTTAACCAGCTCGCCTGCGGCAAAGGTGCCACAAACGGCCTCGTTATAATCCCAGCACTTGGCGTTCATCTCGCCGGTTTTGTTGGCAATGGTAGCGTCTAAGTACTTGCTGCCCTTTACCGAGGTTTTAACCTCGGCGGTTTTTAGCAGCGCAAAACACTCTACCGCGCCGGTTGGGGTAACGGTTTCAAACTTCATTTAAGTTCCTCTTTTTAAAAATTCTAATGGAGGTGGCAAAATCGCCGCTTTCTAAGTACGAAAGGCCGCGGTTCATTAATTCATCGCCGCCGTACACCGCGCCAACACGGGGCTTGCACGGGTCGTTTTGGGCGGCGGGAATGTCGGTAACATCCTCGTACACGGCGCCCTCGCACAGCCCGGCCAGCCGCACCCGTTTAATGCAGGGCATTGGCACACCGTTTTTAATCATAACACAAAGAATAACGGTGCTTTCATCCTCAGAAATAAACTGCAAAATGCTCTCGTTGCCCTCGTAAGGGGAGCGCAGGCGGTACAAATCGCCCTTGTGGAACACCTCGCCGTATTTTTCGTACATTGCAACATAAAAGCGGGAGAGCTTTTTTTCCTCCTCGGTCATTTTGCTTAGGTCTAACTCAAAGCCAAATTGGCCGGGCAAGGCAACCTCGCAGCGGGTTTTTAAAAGCTCGCTGCGGTTTTTAACCTGGTGATTCGGCACGGCCGAAACGTGGGCACCCATTGCGCTAAAGGGGTAGCAAATGCTGGTGCCGTATTGCAGGCTCATGCGCTCGCCGGCGTCGGAGCAATCGCTAACCCAGGTTTGCGGCATGTAGTAAAGCATACCGGGGTCAAACCGCCCGCCGCCCGAGGAGCAGCTTTCAAACAAAATGTTGGAGAACCTGGTTACCAGCGTTTCCATTACACGGTACAGGCCCAGCATATAGCGGTGCGCGGTTTCCAGCTGTTGGTCGGCCGGCAGCAGCTCGGAGCCAACCTCGCTCATGTGGCGGTTCATATCCCATTTTACATAGCGAATATCGGCACTGTTTAAAACGGTTGTTAAGGCGTTAATAATGTAATCGCAAACATCACTGCGCGAAAGGTCTAACACCAGCTGGTTGCGCCCTAACGAGGCGGTTCGACCCGGAATGTGCAGCGCCCATTCGGGGTGCGCGCGGTAAAGGTCGCTGTCGGGTGAGACCATTTCGGGCTCAAACCACAAACCAAAGGCCATGCCCTGCTGCTTTAGGGCGTTGGCTAAGCCGTCCAGCCCGTGGGGCAGCTTTTCTTTGTACAGCACCCAGTCGCCCAGCGAGCAGCGGTCATGATCCCGCTTGCCAAACCAGCCGTCATCCAGCACCATAAGCGAAAGGCCTAATTCTTTTCCCGCTTTGGCAATGGCGTGCAGCTTTTCTTCGTTAAAGGTAAAGTAGGTGGCTTCCCAGTTATTAATCAGCGCAAAGCGCTCTACATCGCGGTACTTGCCGCGGCAAAGGCGGGTGCGGTACAGCTTGTGGTAAATGCGGGACATACCCGAAAGGCCCTGGTCGGAGTAGACCATTACCACCTCGGGGGTTTGAAAGCTGCAACCCGGCTCCAACTTCCAGTTAAAATGAAACGGGTTTAGGCCCATGTACACCCGTGCGGTATTGTAGGCGTCAACCTCTACGCCCGCGGTAAAATTGCCGCTGTAAACCAAATTAAAGCCGTAAACCTCGCCCTGCAGCTCGCCGGCGTCCTTGTTTATTAGCGCAATAAACGGGTTGTGGTGCGGGCTGGAGGCGCCGCGGCGGGAATAAACCTCTTGATTGCCGCAAAACAGCGCCTGGCGGCGAACATGCCGCTCTCTCAGCCAGCTGCCGTCTAAGTGAATTAGGTCAAAACGGTCTTTCCCCGCGGTAAAATCTACCGTGGCGCTTAAGGCGGTTTTAATGTTGGCGGTGTTTGGGCTTTGGTTTTCAATGCGCAGGCTGCGGGTAATGGCATCCAGCTTGGTAAACGCGGTGTAAATTAAGGTAACGCTAATGCCTTGCAGGCTGTCAAACAGCTCCAACTCTAAGGTGTCGGCCTCGTCCTCCTGCTCTACATAAGTGGCGGGAAGGCCGCTAAGCCGGGGCTTGCCCTTGTAAATTTTGTGCCCGCGGTAGCAAAAGCGCGAAACCTCGGTGCCGTCGGCGTGGTGCAGCTTAACGGTTGGCAGGCGCAAATCGGCGTTTCCAAAGGTAGAAAAATCCAGCGGCAGCACATCTAACCGGCCTTTACCTTTAATTTCGGGCTCCTCGGCCGAAAAGCTGCGGCTAATATTTTCTAAATCGTCCGGAAAGCAATTCAGCTTGCTTACCCGCTTGCCGTAGTAAATTTGCACCGGGGCAAAATCGCCCAAAAAACCAAAGGCGTAGGTGGTGTTGGCCGTATCTAACTGAAAAATGCGGTTTTCCTCAAAATAGCGTATCATAAATTATTCCTCCGTAATATCCCAATTTTAACGCGGGGGCGTTAGAAAAACGGTGCGTTATTTTTTGTAAATAATATCCTCCCGGGCGGGGCCGTTGGAAACCATTGTAATTTTAAAGCCAATTTGCTGCTCAATAAATTCAATGTACTCGCGGCAGGCCTGCGGCAGCTCGTTGTAATTTTTAATGCCGCGAATATCGGTTTTCCAGCCCTTTAAAACCTTTAGCACCGGCTTTGCCTGCTCTAACCTGCCGGTGGTGGGGAACTCGCCGGTTTGCTCGCCGTTTATTTCGTAGGCCACGCAAACTGGAATTTCTTCTAAGTAGCTTAGGGCGTCTACCACGGTTAAAGCAACATCGGTAGTGCCCTGCAGCTCGCAGCCGTAGCGGGTTGCTACGCAGTCAAACCAGCCCATGCGGCGCGGCCGGCCGGTGGTTGCGCCGTATTCGCCGCCGTCGCCGCCGTGGTCGCGCAGGGCAGAAGCCTCATCGCCAAAAATTTCGCTAACAAAGGCGCCTGCGCCAACCGCGCTGGAGTAGGCCTTTACTACAGTGTAAATTTCTTTAATATTATAAGGGGCAACGCCGGCACCAATGGCGCCAAAGCCCGCTAAGGTAGAGCTGGAGGTTACCATGGGGTAAATGCCGTGGTCCGGGTCTTTCAGCGAACCCAGCTGCCCCTCTAACAAAATGTTTTTGCCGGCGGCTTGCGCGTCGCGCAACAGGGCGTGGGTGTTGCCTACCATGCCCTGAATGCCATCCCGCCATTGCATCATTTTGTTAAAAATTTCGTCTACACTAAGCTCCGGCTTGTGGTACAAATTTTTAAGCAGCACATTTTTAACGGTTAAAACCCGCTCTAATTTTTCGCGCAGGGCGGCCTCGTTAAACAGCTCACAAACCTGAAAACCAATTTTTGCGTATTTGTCAGAGTAAAACGGCGCAATGCCCGACTTGGTAGAGCCAAAGCTTTTGCCGGCCAGCCGCTCCTCCTCGTAAGCGTCAAACAACACATGGTACGGCATTACCATTTGCGCCCGCTCGGAAATTACCAGCTTGGGTGCCGGCACCCCGCGGGAGATAACCTCGTGGTATTCCTTTAACAGCTTGTCAACATCCAGCGCAACGCCGTTGCCAACAACATTAACTACATTTTGATTAAACACGCCGGAGGGCAGGGTATG
>URRK01000111.1 GCA_900550315.1 uncultured Oscillospiraceae bacterium
ACTGCAAATTTAAAAATCAACCGCCGGGCGGGGCTGCACAATTTGCGGCCTTGTTTGGCGGTTTTTAAATTAAAATTGGCCCTTGCCTTAAGTAGGCAAGGGCCAAAAACTTTTTAAAGGAGTTTTAAGAGTGCCGCTTTTTGTACTCCCTTGGGGTGCAGCCGCTTAACGCCAAAAACTGGCGGTTAAAGCTGCGCAGTGAGCTAAACCCAACCTGAAAAGCAATTTCGGTAATGCTTAGCTCGCCTTTTTTAATTAGATCGTAAGATTTTCGCACCCGAATGGCGTTAATAAAATCGGTAAAGCTAATGCCAATTTCGCGGTTAAAAATGTGGGAAATATGGTATTTGTTAATATGTACATTCGCGGCAATGTCGTCCAGCGTCAAGGGGTCGTTGTAATGGGTGTTACAGTAAATTAAAATAGATTTTATGGTGCTAAGGTCGCGGTGGTTGGCCTCTACCAGCTCGGCGTTTTCCAATATTTTTGAAAGTATAATTTGCAGGCAGCCGCAAATAATTTGCTGGCAGAATTTGCTGGGCTTGCCGCGTTCACAGGTAATAAGGTCAATGGTTTGAGAAATGCGGTCTAAATCAATTGGAATAATGGGGTTTTGGGGCACCTGGTTTTTAAAAATGCTGGTGAATTCCGGAATAATATCGGGTGGAAAAATTAATAGCGAGTACAACAGATCGGGGGAGTCATTTTCAAAATAATGCAGCTGATTAGGGAACGCAATAAAAGTATCCCCTTTTTGAATACGGCCGCCAATTCCGTCAGCGTAGGCGTAGGTAAAGCCGTCTAAAATAATGGCTAATTCAACATGGTTATGCAAATGCGGCTCGCAGGCTACGCCATCGGCGGTGCGAAACTCAATACACTGGCCTTTATTTTCGTAAAGCAGCGGCATAAATTGGTTCCCCCTTTGGGTTAGGTTACAAACCGGCCCGGCAGGGCTGCGCCAAAAAAATTAAAACCGCAATATTTGGCGAGTTGTAACCCTTTTATGACTATCAATATAGCACAGCAGCGATTAAAATACAAGTAGAATTTTTAAAAAAGGAGCGCTTTTTTATGAAAACAGGCGTACAACTTTATTCGGTAAGAACCGACTTAGAGCAAGACTTTTTGGCACCTTAAAAAGGGTAAAGGAAATGGGCTACGACGGGGTAGAATTTGCTGGCCTTTACGGTAAAGATCCGGCCGAAATTAACCGTTATTGCAACGAGCTGGGGCTGGAGCCGATTTCGGCCCATGTACCGTTTGTTGAAATGCTGAACAACCTTGAAAAAGTAATGAGCGATTACGATGCCGTTGGCTGCAAATACATTGCCATTCCGTACCTTAACCCCGAGCATCGCCCCGGCCAGCCCGGCTTTAATGTGGTGCTGGAAAACGCCGAAAAAATTGGCCGCTGCGCCAAACAGCACGGTATGCAGCTGTTGTACCACAACCACAATTTTGAGTTTGAAAAAATTAACGGCGAATACGCGCTGGATGTTTTGTACCAGTCGGTTCCGGCCGAGTTTTTACAAACCGAGATTGATACTTGCTGGGTAAATGTAGCCGAGGAGGACCCGGCCGCTTATGTACGCAAATATACCGGCCGTTCCCCGGTGGTTCATTTAAAAGATTTTTACAAAAAAGGCCATGTTACCGGCAATGTATTTAAGCTTATTGGCAGCGATGAGGAAGAGCAGTGCACCAAAGATTTTGAGTTCCGCCCCTTGGGCTGCGGTATGCAGGATGTACAGGGTTTGTTAGACGCCTCAAAGGACGCCGGCGCCGAGTGGGTAATTGTTGAGCAGGATGAAAACACCATGGGCCTTAGCCGTATGGAAAGTATTCAAAAAAGCATTGACTACTTAAAAACCTTAAAATATTAATTAAAAATTAGAATTACAGGAGGAACAACAAGATGTCTGACGAAGTATTGAGCCAATTTCAAGCCGCCCCGGAGCAGGAGGAGAAAAAGGCAAGCCGTGTACTAAAGTTTGGTATTATTGGTACGGGCTGGATTGCTGAATCACACGCAAAGGTATTGCTGGAAATGGAAAACGCCGAGGTTACCTGCATGGCCGATCTCATTCCCGGCAAGGCCGAAAAGTTTTGCGTAAAGCAGGGCTTTGACCCTGAAAAGGTGCATTTTTACAAAGACCATAAAGAATTGATCGACAACGAGCCGGATCTGGATGCCGTTTGTGTTTGCACCTACAACGCAACGCACAAGGAGTGTACCGTTTACGCGTTGGATCACGGCGTTAATGTTATGCTGGAAAAACCTATGTCGGTTACCATTGAAGAGGCGGAGGAGATGATTGCCGCCGAGCACCGCAGCGGTAAAATTCTTTCGGTTGGTTTTCAGCCGCGCATGGATGCCAATATGCAAAAAATCAAAGAAATTGTACAGTCGGGTGAATTAGGGGATATTTACTACATTCAAACCGGCGGCGGCCGCCGTCGCGGTATTCCGTGCAGCACCTTTATTGAGCAAAAAACTGCCGGTATTGGCGCGTTGGGCGATATTGGCTGCTATTCTTTAGATATGGTTCTAAACGCCATTGGCTACCCCAAGCCGCTAACCGTTTCGGGCTACAAGTCCGACTTTTTCGGCAAAAACCCCAAGGTGCTTTCCGAAAAGGACGCCGCCCGCTTTAATGTAGACGACTTTGCCGCAGCCTTTATTCGCTTAGAGGGCGGCATTGTGCTGGACTTTAGAATTGCCTGGGCCATGAACTTAGATACCCCCGGAGACACTATTATTATGGGCACCAAGGGCGGCCTGCGTATTCCCTCTACCGAGTGCTGGAACGGCTCAATAGGCGGGGAAATGACCGTTTACAAGCAGGTTGGCTCCTCGCAGGTTGAGTTTAAAATTCCGGCCTGCAAAAACAGCGGCTACGCCGCAAAGGGCCTGTTTTACGCCAAGCTGGCCAGCTTTGCCGACGCTATTTTAAACGGCGGCAGCGCACCGGTTCCCACCAGCCAAATTTACTACAACCAAGCTATTATTGACGGTATTGTAAAATCGGCAAACGCCGGGCGCGAGATTGAGCTGAATTTAAAAGACTACAACAGCCTGTAAATTTAGTTTTTTTTGCACGCGGTATTGACAATTTTTATTCGCGGTGTTACAATGTAAAAAACAAAAAATCTTCAGGGCGGGGTGCAACTCCCCACCGGTGGTACAGCCCACGAGCCATTTTGGTTGATTTGGTGAAATTCCAAAGCCGACGGTATAGTCCGGATGAAAGAGGATCATAGCATTTTACCACCCTTTGCCCGAAGGCTTTTTGCTTTCGGGCAATTTTTGTTTTCATTTTAAAGGCTGCCGCAAAGGGCGCCGTGTTAGGAGTAATGTTTTATGAAAAATCAACCCGCTACCCGCAAAATTGCCGTTACCGCCGTGTTTGGCGCGCTAAGCGCGCTGCTAATGTTTTTAGAATTTTCGGTGCCGCTTATGCCGGGGTTTATTAAGCTGGATTTCTCAGACCTGCCGGCATTGATTGCCGCCTTTGCCTACGGCCCGCTCAGCGGGGTAATAATCTGCTTTATTAAAAACCTCATTCACCTTTTGTTTTCGGGCACCTTAGGCGTTGGCGAGCTTTCTAACTTTATTTTGTCGGGCATTTACGCCGCGGTGGCCGGGCTGGTCTACCGCCGCTTTAAAACCCGCAAGGGGGCGCTGTTAGGCTCTTTGGCCGGGGCGGCCGCCAGCGCGGTGTTGGGCGTTTTTAGCAATTACTTTTTGGTGTACCCGCTTTATGCCAAGCTGCTAATGCCGGTTAGCGCCATTTTGGGTATGTACCGTACCATACTGCCCGGGGTGCAAAATTTGTTTATGGCACTGCTAATTTTTAACCTGCCGTTTACCTTTGTAAAAGGGGTCTTGGTGGCGGCAATCTGCTTTGCCGTTTACAAGCCGCTGCGCCCTATTTTAAAGGGCAGAGCGTAACGCCAGGGGCCGTAAGCGCAAGGTTTGTACCAATTAAACCGGTGTAAATCCTGCGCTTTTTGCTGCTCGGCCTTTGTAAATGGTAAAAAGTCTGCTTTCACACTTGCAATCGCGCCGCGTTTCCGTTATACTTATTAATAGTTTGGTATTTTGTTTCAAGGAGCAGTTACATGAAATTTATTAAAACGCCGGTTAAGGGCATGAACGATTTTTTACCAGCCGATATGGCGCTGCGCGAGTATGTGCTTTCGGTTATTAAGCAAACCTACAAGGGCTTTGGCTTTAGCCAAATTGAAACCCCGGTAATGGAGCATATTGAAAATTTGCAAAGCAACCAGGGCGGGGAGAATGAAAAATTAATTTTTAAGGTTTTAAAGCGCGGCGAAAAGCTGAATGTTGCCGCCGCGCAGCAGGAGGCGGATGTGGTAGACAGCGGCCTTAGGTACGACCTTACCCTGCCGCTTGCACGTTACTACGCCAACAATGCCGAGCAGCTTTGCTCCCCCTTTAAGGCACTGCAAATTGGCAATGTTTTTCGGGCCGACCGCCCGCAAAAAGGCCGTTTTCGCCAGTTTATGCAATGTGATATTGACATTTTGGGCGACGATTCCATGCTGGCCGAAACCGAGCTGGTGCTGGCCACTACAACCCTGCTTTTAAAGCTGGGCTTTCGGGGCTTTAAGGTGCGAGTTAACGACCGTCGCATTTTAAAAGCGATGGCTGATTATTGCAGCTTTGCGCCCGAGCAGCTGAGCAAGGTTTTTATTAGCTTAGATAAATTAGATAAAATTGGTCCGCAGGGCGTAGAGCAGGAGCTGCTTTTAAACGGTTTTGCGCCCGAGCAGGTGCAAAAGTATTTAGCCCTGTTTTTAAACCGGGACGGGCAAACCTGCACCGAGCTTTGCGCCAATTTGGGCAGCTTTTTAGCGCCCGGTATTGCCGAGGGGTTAGACCGCCTAATTGCTGACATTAAAGCCACCGGCGGGGATTTTGAATTTACCTTTGACCCAACCCTGGTGCGCGGCATGGGCTACTACACCGGTACGATTTTTGAAATTGAAATGGCCGGGCTGGGCTGCTCGGTTGCCGGCGGCGGCCGGTACGATAAAATGATTGGCAATTTTGGTGCCAACCCCACCCCCGCCTGCGGATTTTCTATTGGTTTTGAGCGCATTATTACTATTTTAAAAGACCAGGGCTTTACCCCGCCCGAGACGCCAGGCGGCATAGCTGTTTTGGTAGATAAAAAAGCTGAACCGGCGGCGGTTTCGGCCGCCTTTGCAAAAGCCGGGCAGCAGCGCGCGCAGGGTGTGCGGGTAACGGTTTTAAAACGCGGCAAAAACGCCAAACGCCAAAAAGAGCAGCTAACTGCTTTGGGTTACAACGAAATACAAGAGGTTTTTTAAATGCCGGTACGCAAATACACTGCGGCCGACCTGCCACAACTTTGCAAAATTTGGAACGAGGTTGTGCGGGCGGGCGATGCCTTTCCCCAAACAAATGAGTTAGCGGTTAAAGAGGCGGCCGAGTTTTTTGCTGCCCAAAGCTACACCGGCGTTGCGGTAGATGAACAAAACGCCCCGGTTGGCCTTTACATTTTGCACCCCAATAACATTGGCCGCTGCGGGCATTTGGCCAACGCCAGCTACGCGGTAAGCGCCAATTGCCGCGGGCAGGGGGTAGGGGAGCTTTTAGTTCGCCACTGCCTGAAAACGGCGGCCGAAAAGGGCTTTAAAATTTTGCAGTTTAATGCCGTTGTTGCCCAAAATGCGGCAGCTCGCCGCTTGTACGAAAAACTGGGCTTTACACTGCTTGGAACTGTGCCCGGCGGCTTTTTGGCCCCGCAAGGGTATTTAGATATTTGCCTTTATTACCGCAAAACCGAAATGTAAACGGTTTATAAAACTGTTTTGCCGGGGCGGTCAAAGCCCCGGCGTTCCAATGTCCTGGTGTTAAAAACAAGGCTTTTTGGGCACGCGGCAGCGGTTAA